>NZ_JBHWBP010000018.1:0-45783 GCF_042735575.1 Streptomyces sp. NPDC059564
CGACACTGCGCGGTAACTGGTCGCGCGGGGGCGGGGCAGCAAGCTGCCCCGTAGCGGCTGATCCGATCGCGATCGCCGGGGCGCGGCGGCGCCCGGGGAACCCCGGGGGCGCCGCGGCGCGTCTAGGGTGCCGGGGCGGGACTCGGGTGTCGTGTCGGGGAGAGAGCGTCGGTTGTGACCACCGCTGAGCAGCATGAGCAGAGGCAGGGCCCGGCCGTGGCGTCCCCGGGGCCGGACGCCACGGGTACGGACGCCATGGGTCCGGACGCCCCGGGGCCGGACGGCATAGGCGTCCGCGCGCTCGGATGGGCGCACCGGCACCCCGTGGCCGTCGCCATGGCCGTGGCGGCCGTCCTGCACGTCGTCTGGTTCTTCAGCTTCGCCAACAGCGGCGGGGACCTGGCCGCGCAGGACGCGTGGGCGGAGTTCGTCGGCCGGCATCCCGACACGGCGTACAACCTCGCCTGGTACGGGGGCATGCACCCGGTCTCGTACAGCGTCGTGTCCCCGTACGTCATGCACATGATCGGCGTCCGGACGACGATGATGATCGCCGGGACCTGCTCGGCCGGACTCCTCGCCCTGATCCTGACCCGCTGCCGCGGAGCCGTGCGGCGCCCCCTGTGGCCGGCCCTCGCCGGGGTGTACGGGCTGCTGTGCAACGCACTGTCGGGCCGGGTCACCTTCGGGCTCGGCGTGCTGTTCGCGCTCGGGGCCGTCGCCGCCGTCTTCTGCTGGCCCCGCAAATGGGCCCGGCGGCGCTGGGCCAAGGCCGCCGTCGCCGCGCCGCTCGCGGGGCTCGCCACGGCCGCCAGTCCGGTCGCGGGCCTGTTCCTCGGGGTGGTCGCGGCCGCGCTGTTCCTGAGCCGGCGGCGGCCGGGCGCGTACGCCCTCGGGCTGGCTCCGGCGGCCGTCGTGGGGCTGTCGGCGTGGCTGTTCCCCTTCTCGGGGACGCAGCCGATGAAGCTGGGCTCGGCCTGGCTGCCCTTCGTCTTCGGCCTGGCCATCGTCTTCCTGGTGCCCGAGCGGTGGAAGACGGTCCGTATCGCCTCGGCCGTCTACGCCTTCGGGGTGTTCCTGACCTGGGCGATCGACTCCCAGGTGGGCTCGAACGTCACCCGCCTCGTCATGCTGTTCGGCGGGGCGGTGCTGCTCGCGGCCCTCCCGTACCCGCTCCCGCGCTCGCGGCGCTGGTACGCGGTGCTGTTCGCCTTCGTGGGGCTGACCGCCTGGATCACCACCAACAGCATCACCGACATCGTCCGCACCACCCCGGTGGCCGCCTGGAACCGGGAGCTGGCCCCGCTGGTCGACCAGCTCCAGAAGGCGGGCGCCGACCGGGGCCGCGTCGAGGTGGTCCCCGCCAGCAGCCACCGCGAGTCCTCCGCGTTCCCCGCGTACGTGAACCTCGCGCGCGGCTGGAACCGGCAGGCCGACCTGGAGCGCAACCCGCTCTTCTACGACGGCACCCTCACCGCCGACGGCTACCGGGCCTGGCTGGAGCGCTGGGCCGTGCACTACGTGGTGCTGCCCGCCGACAAACCCGACTCGGGCGGGGAAGCCGAGGCGAAACTGGTGGGCGCGGGGCTCCCGTACCTCAGTGAGGTATGGGGCGACGCGAACTGGCGGCTGTTCCGGGTCGTCGATCCGACGAACCTGGTGGCCGGCCCGGCGACCGTGGTGCGGGCGGGCGCCGACCGGCTGGTCATCGACGTCAGGACGCCCGGCCGGGTGCTGGTGCGGATCCCGCACTCGCCGTGGCTGGGCCTGGTCGACGCGGAGGGCAAGCCGGTCGAGCCCCCGCAGGAGACCCCCGTCTCGAAGGCGCGCGGCGCGACCGGCTCGGGTACGGGCACGGTTCCCAAGGAGTACGCGAACACGTCCGGGTGCCTCTTCAAGGCCGCCCCGGACGCCGCCGGCGACACCTGGACGGAGCTGCTGGCCCCGGCGCCGGGGGAGTACCGGGTGGCGGCGAAGTACCAGCTCCCGCGGGGTACGCCCTGCCCGGAGGAACTGGTCCGCACCGCGGTGGGCAAGCCGGAACGCCCGGCTCCGCCACGCTCTTGATCCACGGTCCTCCACGGTCCTCCGCGATTCTTTACGTACGGCCCGGGTGCATTGGTCCGCATATCTGCATACGATCCCAGTAGTCCGATTGAGTCGGATTGAGTCCGATTGGGTGCTTCCCGAGGGAGTTGACGACGGGATGAGCAAAGAGCAGAAGCAGGACGTCCAGGCGGCGATCGCGAAGGCCGCGGAGCAGCTCCAGCTGCCGCGCACACAGGGTCACGGCTTCGACGGTCCGATCCGGAGCAAGGTGAAGGGCGGCGCCCACACCAAGGCGGCCCTGAAGCGGGCCGGCACCCCGCAGGGCGACCGGATCGGTGAACGCAGCAGGGGCCTCAGCTGACGGCACTCTCCCCGTCACGACGTGCACTGGAAAGCCCTCCCGGTCAGACCGGGAGGGCTTTCGAGCACGCCGTGACCGATCCGCCTCCCCGCATCCGGGCAACCGTTACATGGCCGACGGACGACCCAGACGTGACTCTCGTAGCTTTGTGCCTGTCGCCAGGGCGAACCACTGCACAACGGATGGCCACCGAACGGGACCCGGGACGAGACCGGGACCGGGACGCCAGGCGCCGCAGGCCTCGGCTTCGCCCCACTCCGCCGCAACCAGAACTGACCACCATGCAACCCACCGCCCGCACCACCCCCACCACCCTCACCCGCCGCAGGGTCGCCCTCACGGCCCTCGCCCTGACCGTCTCCGGCACCCTCGCGGCCTGCGGCGGGAGCGCCACCGCGAAGCTCGCGCCGGACCCCGAGGTCGGCAGCACGGCCACCGCGCAGGCCGCCTCCGCCGCCCCGGCCCTGGAGCGCTCGAAGCCGACCGGCATGAAGATCGACGCGGCGGGCGTGGACGCGAAGAAGATGGTCGACCTCACGGTCGACCCGTCCTCCGGCGAACTCGGCGTCCCCGACGCCGACACCGACGCCGACAGCCCGGGCTGGTGGACCGAGGGCGTCACCCCGGGCGAGACGGGCGTCTCGGTCCTGGTGGCCCACTTCGACACCCGGCACGGCCCGGCCCTGATGAAGGACGTCAAGAAGATCCAACTCGGCGACACCATCGAGGTACCGCGCGAGGACGGCAAGACGGCGAAGTTCAAGATCCGCGAGATCGAGGACGTCAACAAGCGGGACTTCCCGACCGACAAGGTCTACGGCCCCACCCCACGCCCGGAACTCCGCCTGCTGACCTGCGGCGGCCCCCTGAAGGACGGCCACCGCACCAACAACGTCATCCTCTACGCGGACCTGCGGCCGTAACCACCCCGCACACGAAAAAGGAGGCCCCCAGCCGATCTCGGCTGGGGGCCTCCCCTCGCGTGCCCCCGGCAGGATTCGAACCTGCGACACCCGCTTTAGGAGAGCGGTGCTCTATCCCCTGAGCTACGAAGGCCGGGGCTTGTCGGAAACATTGCCGGAAACCCCAGAGGGATCGTGCGACCTGCCTCGACAAACGTGCTGCTCAGATGACGTTCGCGCACCCAGGCGGAGATGCCCTCGCGAACACTTTCCCGGGCACACGCCTGGTAGTCATCTGACCGCTGACAGCCTAGCGGATCGTGCTGGGAGTGGTCGCATGGATTGTCGTGGTCGCGGGGCTGAGACGAAGGCACGGTCGCGACCTGGGGTTTCTGAGCGTCTGGGGTGGTGGGTGGCGAAGCCGAGGACGAAGATCTTCTGGCGATCCACGCCGTAGGCGATCACGCTGCGATTCCAGAGGCTCTGGTCGAACACTGCACCTCGAAGAGCGCGCTGAACGCGATCACCGTGCTCTACGCCAATGAACTGCGCGCCGAAGGGATCCTGGTCAACGCGGTGAGTCCCGGCTACTGCGCGACCGACCTCAACCGCCACACCGGGATGCGCACGGCGGAAGAGGGCGCGGCCGTGGCGGTTGACCTGGCGACGGCGGGCGAGGACGGCCCGACGGGCACCTTTCGGGCCGAGGACGGGCCGATTCCCTGGTGAGACTGACCTCTTGCGCGGGTGCAGAGCGACGGGCTCGCCAACGTAATTGAAGGGGTGGAACGGCTGGATGGGCGCGACAGAGCGGCGTCCCAAGGCGAATCGGACACGGCTCTCTCCTGCCTCCGGGGGCTACGACCACCCTCTGAGCGTGACCTGGGGGCCGCCGTGCAGGAAGGCTAGTAGGGCACTGCCCGACGTGTGGACGAACTCGCCCGGCAGGGCATCGACATGGGCCCAGCGGACCTGGGAGTGCTTGTGGGGCTCGCGGTTCTCGGGCTCGCCGGTCCACTCGTGAGTGGCGAAGACGACCGCTAGGTAACCGTTGGGAGCCTCGACGCCCCAGGCGCCGTGGATGACGTGAACGACCTCGAGCGAGTCGGCCTTCACCGTGAGGCCGGTCTCCTCGTAGAGCTCGCGGACCGCGGTTTCGGTGATCGGTTCACCCGGCTCGCTCTTGCCGCCAGGTAGGTCCCACAACCCCTGGCCGAACTTGGCGTTCTCACCGCGCTGGAGGAGCACGACGCGATTGGCGGCCCGATCGTGGACGATGACCGCCGCGACCAGCAGGGTCATCGAGTCGAACGCCGGCTTGAGGGCCGGGGAGGGGTTGTTGGTCTGCTGAGTCACGGGGTTCCTTCGTTGGGCCGGCGACCAAGCGGGCCGCGGCCCGCTCTGAGGCAGTGTGTGGACGGCAACCTTTGATGGGCGGCAACTAGGCATCAGCTTAAGGCTCATGGAGGGAAACTTATAAAACTGACGCCTCGTTTGCGGTAGCCTCCTTATAACTTCCCGCCCAATCACCGGAGGCTCCGTGTCCCATGGCGTCCATGCCCAGCTGGCGGCGCTGGGAACGAAGTTGGAGTACCTTCACCCGGCTCTGTACGCCGGCGAGGCGGCGCGGCGAACGGCCACCCCCAACCATCCGGCGAACACTGCCGGGACGCGCGCCTATCAGGAGCACGTGCGGATGCTGCGGGAAGCGCATATTCGCCACGAGGGGTGGAAGCGGCTTCTCCACGACCACCTCGAACTCGTCTGCAACCCGGAGAAGACGCTCGCCATCGGCACGATGGTCGGCGACGCGGCCACCGGTAGCGCGAGCCTCCACCCCACCAACCTCCACAAGAGGGGCGCCGCCACGGAGCGCGCCGCCGAACACAACGTGCAGCTCGGGCTCTTCCCGCCGCCCGTCGATCCGAACGAAGTCCTCCTCGATGAAGACGAGGCCCTGAAGCTCAAGACCTGGTTCCTGGTTTCGTACCGGGTGAAGGCCGAGGGTGGGGTGCGGATCCACAGCGAGCTGTCACTGCCCGGCCAGGTCGATCGCGGGTTCGTCGTGAAGTGGGAGCAGCGGATACTGCTGCCGGCCATCGAGATGGACGAAATCGAACTGTCGGACGAAGATGGACCCGACGAGATCGACATCTCCGTCGAGTTTCGCTGAGGCCCATCATGTGGGGTGGCCGCGATACTGGCCGCCCCACCCGCACCATTCGGATCCCGAGGCAGTCTCACCATGGTGACCCCGTCCCGCATCACGCTGGCCCGAAAGCGCCGGGGCCTGACGCTCGCCGAGCTTTCTCAACTCGCGGGGGTCTCGCTCCAGAGCCTGTCCAACTATGAGACCGGCCGGACGGCACCCCGAAGTACCACCGTGGAGCGACTCGCAGGCGCGCTCGGCTTCCCGGGAGACTTCTTCACCGGTCCGGAGATCGACGAGCTGCCCGTCGAGGGCATCTCGTGGCGTGCTCGCAGCAAGACTCCGGCCCGCACTCTCGACGCCGCGCGCGCGGCCGGAACGCTGGCCGCGCTGCTCTACGACTGGATCGAGGAGCGCTTCCGTCTGCCGGTCGCCGACATTCCCTCTCTCGGCAAGCCCGACCCCGAGACCGCGGCCGAGATGGTCCGCACGACGTGGGGGCTGGGGAGCTCCCCGGCACCCAACATGGTGCACCTCCTGGAGGCGCACGGCGCCCGAGTCTTCTCGCTCGCGCCCGACCATGCGGAAGTCGACGCCTTCGCCGTCTGGCGCGGGAGGACTCCCTTCGTCTTCCTGAACACGATGAAGTCCGCCGAGCGCAGCCGCTTCGACGCCGCCCACGAACTCGGACACCTCGTCATGCACGGCACCGACAGAGAGTGTGCCGGTCCTGAGGCCGAGCGGCAGGCGAACGACTTCGCCAGCGCCTTCCTCATGCCTGCTTCGAGCGTGCTGGGTCACATGCCGGCCGGGGCCCACGTCGATCAGATCCTCAAGGGAAAGGCCATCTGGAACGTGTCCGCGATGGCCCTGACCTACCGCATGCACGACCTCGGACTCCTCACCGACTGGCAGTACCGCTCCGCCTGCACCGAGCTGAGCCAGCGGGGCTACCGCAAGGCGGAGCCAGAAGGCATGGAGAAGCGGGAGACATCCCAGGTGCTCACCAAGGTCTTCCAGGGCCTGCGGTCCACGGGGATGAAGCCGGCGGCGGTGGCCGCCGAGCTGGGCCTCACGCCGGACGAGATGAACAAGATGCTCTTCGGCCTGACCATGACGATGGTCGACGGCGGCGGCCAGCGGGCCGCATCGGAGCCTCGGCGTGCCCTGTCCCTGGTGCCCTGAACGGAGGATGCCTGAGACGGGCTGACCGGGCCGTCTCAGGCACCGGGTGAGCTACGGGTCGGTGGTGTCGCCGATAGGCCTCTGATCTGCAGCGATGAGCCGAGCGTTCCGAGGAGGGCAGTCCGCGGCGAGCTTGGACGCGAGCCGCTGGACCGACTGACGCAGTCCCCCGCACTTCCCTGACCGGAGCGAGGCACTCGGCACTGCCCTGGGCACGCTTGCCGCCTCGCTGGCGAAAGCCGGGGCCGCCTGGGGAGACGATGAGCCGGGCAAGGAGTTCTACGCCAAGTACGGGCCGATCGTCGCCCAGATCGAGAAGTCCGCAGGCATCCTCAAGGAGGGCCTGGCTAGCATCCACACAGCGATGACCGACATGGCAGATGGCCACATAGAGAACGACGCTTTGGTCGGGGCCATCTTCCGCAAGGCCGCATCTGATTCCCAGGGTGGGCCCGACACGGGGGGCCACCAACAGTGAGCGCCGGTGACAAGGTCCGGGACATCGTCACTGATGTCACCGGAATCGAGTGGCCCGCGGCCAACGTCGGCAAACTGCGTGCTATTGCGAACGCCTGGCGCACGTTCGCCGACGACATGGAAGACGTCGCCGCAGCCGCCAACAAGGCTGCTCAGACGCTGATTCACAACAACACAGGCGAGGCCATCTCGGCGTTCGCCGACCCCTTCTGGGCCCGCTACTACAGGGACAAGAAGGGGTGGCTCCAGGACCTCGTCGATGGCCCCCGTTCCCTGGCAGCCGGGATCGACCAGTACGCCGATGCCGTGGCTGACGCGAAGAAGAAACTCGACCGCGAACTGGAGATCGCCGGCGCCGTCATCGTCGCCGGCACGGCCCTCGCGTTCTTCACCCTCGGCGCGACCGAGGTCGCCGCGGCGGCGGCCACCGCCACCATTGTCGAGTTGGCGGCAACGGTGGGCGTGGCTCTCACAACCGAGGTCGCCACAATCGCCGGCACCGTCTTCGCGACCGCGGCCATCGCGGGCATCGAATCCGTCACCGTCGACCTCGCCGTTGCGCAACCACTCAAGATAGCCGCGGGGCTGCAGACCGGCTTCAACCTTGACGAGGCACAGGATGCCGGAGTCTACGGAGGCCTTACCGGCGGAGCCTTCGGCGGAGCAGGGAAGGCGTTCCAGCTCGCAAGAGAGGGCGGTGGATGGACCAGTCTCCTGGGAGGTGCCCGTCTGCCGGTCTACACACCGGAGTTCGCGCTGCCCAGCGGGCTCGCGGTCGAGGCGGGCGATCTCGGCATGCTCCTCCGCGATGGAGAGCCGAACGCATGGCCTCGCAGCAAGCGCAAGGGGCCAGTCAATCCCAAGTACCGTGCGGATATAGCGGGGGACGAAGGAAACAACGGCTCGCATACCATCGAGCGGCACGTGACGATGACGACACGCGACCTGCGTGCACGTCTGCGAAGCAACCCCGGAATGGGTGCGGCATCCCGATACATAGACGAGGTCTCTGCTCAGAGATTCGCTGATGCCGCGATGCTCAAACACCAGAAGGAGATCGGCGAATGGCTCGCTAACCCCAAGAGGAAGAAGATGGACTTCTCTGAGCACTTCGACGAGGCAACCGGGATGAGCCTGACCCGGGAGAACTTCAAACGCGGAACCGCCGCACAATGGGTGAACGGAGTGCAAGTGGTCCTGAAGCGCGATCCATCCGCTGCGAGCGGCTACCGAGTCCTCACTTCATATCCCATTCCATAGCGCGAGAGTAAGGCATGAACAGGTGACACCGTCGAACGATCGTTTCCGTGAGCTGCGCCAGCTGCTGCGCTCCTATGAAGTGACCGGCTACGTCTTCGATGACACGGACGACCGCAGCGGAGCTGCGCTCAGCGCCTACCTCAGGCAAGCAGCGATCGACCCCGCGCGCGCAGCCGAGGCGGCAGCCGAAATCGACGACCTCCTCGAGACCGGTCTGTTCAACGAAGAGATCGCGGATGACGTCGACCTCCTGCCCCACATCCACCCTCCCCACGGGAAGTCGGTGGAGGGCTGCCTTGCCGTGATCGGCGGGCACCTCCGGCAGTTCCTCGCGGAGCCGGCGGCTCCCTCCCAGACGCCTCCTCAGACCGCATGGGAATGGAAAGAACGTTTTCCTGAACTCTCACACCTGCTGGGAGCGTACTTCCACCAAGATTTCTCGCTGGAGTACTCCTCGCACAGGGAGGCTCTGGACGACTACAGTTCAGACACTTCGGAGAGCGACCTCCGGCAGTTGGCAGGCGAGATCCGTGAATTCCTGAGCCTCAACGAATCAGATCAACTGCTCAAGAAGTCAGCGGCGACACTGGGACTCAGTATCCTCCCGCCCAAGGGCGTGCGGCTGCGCCAATGGCTGGCGGATGTGCGGGAGATCGTTCTCCACCAGGCGCAGGGATGAATGGCGGGTAGTCGGCATGGCTTGGCGGTCGATACCTGGCTCGCCCGGCCCAGCCCTGCCTTGCCGGTAACGCCCGCAGGCCCGGTGTGCGTGGGTTACGCCTACCGGGCCTGCCTTTGAATGTGGAGATGCGGATCAGGGATCGGCCGCAGCAGCCGCCCTCCGGCTGGAGGGGCCGGATCGGCTCGTAGGTGCTGCCTCCCGGCAGCTTGGCCCTGCTTCCTGCCCATGGTGCGCCGTATCTGGCCAGCACGGGTTGCGGTCCGCTCAACGGGCCAACGCCTGGAACTTGGTCGGCGGATGCTGCCGGTCGGAGACGACCAATGGCCCTTCGTGCCCCACACCCAGGATCGGTGCCGTCCGCGCAGGCGCTCCGCCGGGGGTCTTCTTCGGCGTTCCTCACCGTCACAGGTCAGCAACGGCACTGCCAACGGCCTTGAGCCGTGCCACGCTCCCTTCAAGGGAGAAGGGGGCATGATGATCTCCGCAGTTCACCGTCAACTCGTACAGCGTGAGTGGGGCCTGGCCCGCGGGAATTGGCCGTCGCTGCGGTCCAACATCGTTCAATGGGCGGAAGGCGTCACGAGTGACCTGCGTGCCACCGGGACTGAGGCCACGCTGCGGCCGCCGCTGCGGAAGGCGATCGCTTGGCACGTGTACGTCGCGGCCCGCGCCGAGGACATGAACAGCATCCTCTTCGCGATATGCCTCCTGTGGCTTCCTTGGTTCGCCTGGGCGGTCACCAGTCACCCTCACGCAGGTGAGATCTACGGTGCACCTGTCGCCCTACTGTCGATGCTCTACGCACCGCTCATCCTGTGGAGGTTCGGGGTCGTGCGTTGGGCGAAGGGCAGATGCCTGCCCCTTGCTCTGACGCTGCCAGCGATCCATGCCCTCGGGACGATCGCGGAATGCGCTCAGCTCGTAGCCGTACCCGCCAAGCTCAGGCCTGTCACGCTCCACGCTGTTTCGAATAGCCTCCGCGCCACGGAGCGTGCCGTACTACGAGCACGCCGCCGGTGCCGATTGATTCCTCGCTCGTCACCGCGTCGTGGGCACATCGATCGGCACGCCAGACTGGCCGTGGCCGTGGCCGCGCTGCGCAGGGCGGAGCTTCGACTGGATGCCGAGACTGCCGATGGTGCACGAGAGCTGTCCCGGCTTCTGATCCTCGTCGCGGAGGGCTACGCTTCCGGCCGTCTCGGTTAGGGGCCGTGACGGCGGCGGGCGCGTCGCCCAGCGGCGTGCGGCGGTAGAGCGGGGTGGGCGTGGGCAGCTCATGAGGCCGGCGCGGGGCTGTCACTGATGAGTTGGTCGAGCTCGTTGGCGGCCTCGGTCTGGCGAGGATTGTTCAGCCGGACGAGGCCTTGGTGGGCGGCGGTCAGGGTCGCGTGGGCTTCCTGGTGCCGGGCGAGGTGGCGCAGGACGATGCCGAGGTCGAGGCGGGCCGGTTCGCCCCAGGCGGGCATCTGCGCCGCCTCGAAGTGGGTGATCGCGTAACGCAGGGGGTCTTCGGCCTCGCTCCACCGGTGCAATGCCGCAAGGTCGTTGCCGATGTGCTGCTGGGTCACCGCCAGGTACAGGCCGACCAGTTCGGGCAGCACTCCCGGGACGCCGGCACGGCAGATGGATTCGCTGCGTCGGTGGATGGTCAGGGCCTCTTGCGCGCGGCCGGCCTGGCGCAGGTGCTGGCCGAGGGTGTTGAGGGCGCTCAGTTCGGCGAGGCGGCTTTGTCCGCAGGTCTGCTGGCCGAGGTGGTCGGCCGCTTCCTGGAGCCGGACGATGGACTCGTCGGTCCGTCCGAGCCGGTGGAGCGCCGCTGCCGCGTAGCCCAGGGCCCAGCCCACTTGGAGCTGGTCGCCGACCTCGCGTGCCACGTGCAGGGCGGTCCGCGCGGTGGCCAGGCCGGCGTGGTGGTCGTAGAGGCACATGTTGTAGGCCCAGGCCAGATAGTTGAGCTGGACGGCCTCGTCGCGCTTGCTGCCCAGGGCGCGGGCCGAGTCGACGGCCCACTGGAAGACCTGCGCCCACACCTCCCAGTGCGGGGTGCGGTCGGAGAACCAGTGCATCGCCTCGGCGGCGTCGATGACCTGCTGGTGCCGGCCGGCCGCCCGGGCCCGGCCCAGCGCCTCGAGCCACTGCGCCCGCTCCTCCTCCAGCCACGTCCGCGCTTGCTCGCGGTCGGTGGGCGCGGTGTCCGGGTCGAGGTCGCCGTCACCGCTGGAGTCGGGGTGGGGTTCCGTGTCGAAGAGCCGCGCGGCGGCGGTCGCCCGGCGCAGTGTCCATACGTCGACCCTGTCCCGCGTGGCTGCGAGGTGTGCGGGATCGTCCTCCTCGGCCAGTTGTTCGGTGGCGAACAGGTGGAGGAGGTCGTGGAAGCGGTAGCGGTCGGCGGTGGGGTGGGGCTGGAGCAGTCCGGCATCGGTCAGGTCCTGCGCGCATCTGGCGGCCTGGCGAAGGGGCAGGTCGGCCAGCAAAGCCGCGATCTGGGGGCTGAAGTCGGGGCCGGCGGCGAGCGAGGCACGGCGAAAGACGGTGCGGGCAGCCGGACTCAGTTGCCGGTAGGACAGGGCGAAGGTGGCCCGGACCTGCAGTGAGCCGGCTTGCAGGGCATCCAGGCGGCCTTCGTGGGTGGCGAGCTGGGTGGCGAGTTTGGCGAGGTGCTCACCGGGCCTGGCGGCCAGGCGCTGTGCGGCGATGCGGACGGCCAGGGGGAGGTGCCCGCACAGCTCCGCGAGGTCGCGGGCGGCCTGGCTCTCCCGATGAACTCGTTCGGGGCCGATGACACGGGTGAGGAGCTCGACCGCCTCCTCGCGGCGCAGCAGGGCCAGCTCGGTGCGGTGGACGGCTTCGAGGCCGGCCAGGGAGTGGCGGCTGGTGACGAGGGTGAGCGAGGGGCCGTGGCCGGGCAGCAGCGGGCGGACCTGTTCCTCGTCGGCCGCGTTGTCCAGCAGGAGCAGGACCCGCCGGTCGCGCAGGACGGAGCGGAGCAGGCCGCAGCGGTCGTCGGTGGTGGGCGGGACGGCACTGTCGGCCACCCCGAGGGCGCGCAGCAGCCGGGCAAGGGCGTCGCGCGGGAGGGTGGGCTGGGGATCCATGCCGCGCAGATCGACGACGAACTGCCCGTGCGGGAAGTGAGGGGCGAGTGCGTGAGCGGCGTGTACGGCGAAAGCGGTCTTGCCCAGCCCGGGCTGTCCGGAGACCACCACGACGGGTGGATGGGCGGGATCGAGTTGTTCGGCCAGGGCGCGGACCCGGTCCAGGGCGGGGCCGCGGGCGGTGAAGTCGCTCAGATCGCGCGGCAGCGTGAGCGCGTGGTGTGGGGCGGGCCCCGCACCCGGTCCGTCGGTCGGCCGACGGACCGGCTCGGTGGTGGGGCGGGGGCGGGGGCGGCCCAGACGGGCCGCGCGCTCCAGATCGTGGGCACCAATGGCGTCCAGTCCCAAGGCGGTGGCCAGGGCCTGCACGGTGCGGCGCTGCGGGCCCCGGGTGCGGCCGCGTTCCAGGTCCGACAGGGCACGCACGCTCACTCCTGCGGTCTGCGCCAGATCCTCCTGACTGACCCCCGCACCCGCCCGCAAGGCGCGCAGACGCTCGGCGAACTCCCCGTCGCTCATCGATGATTCCCCTGGTCACGCGGTCCCGCCGGGACGGCGAATCCTTTCTGCAGAAGTATGCAAGATCTTTCTTCTGCTAGTGGAACTTCCTGGTCCGCTCCCTGTCCGACGAGGTTGGCTGAGTCACCTCGGGCACAGGGCCGACCCACCCGGCACACCCCGGCCCCGCGCTCCTCCACCCCATCGAACCTCCAGAATCGCGCGGCAGGGCCCCGGACCCATGTCGGTACCGGCCGTCGCGGACCCCCCCTGAAAGTGAGCGGCAGTTGTCATTCGGGAACGACCTCCGGGCGCGGCGACTGGCGGAAGGCCTGTCGCTCAGCGAACTGTCCAAGGTGGTCCACTACAGCAAGGGTCACTTGAGCAGGATCGAAACCGGTCGTAAACAAGCCTCCGAGGACTTAGCCCGGCGGTGCGACGACGCCCTGCGGGCCCAAGGCCGACTGGCTCTGGCGCACGAGAAGACGGGCAGCGCCGGGCGGCCGCGGGCCGGACTGCCGCTCCCGGCCCAACTTCCCCCGGCGACCAGGGGATTCGTCGGCCGCGCGCAGATGCTGGCGGCATTGGACCGTGCGCTGCCCTCGGCCGACGGAGCGCATCGGGGAGGGACACCGGTCTGTGTGACCGGCACGGCCGGTGTCGGAAAGACGGCGTTCGCCCTTGAATGGGCACACCGGAACGCCTCCGCCTTCCCCGACGGCATCCTCTTCCACGACATGCGGGCGCATGGCCCCGACGGCACGGCGGTCGAGCCGTACGACGTCCTGCCGGGCTTCCTGCACGCGCTGGGAGTGGAGCCGGAGCGAGTGCCGGGCGGACTGCAGGACCGGGCGGCGATGTACCGCAGCCTGCTCGCCGGAAGCAGGGTGCTCGTCGTTCTGGACAACGTCGCGACGGCCGAACAAGTCCGCACCCTGCTGCCCGGCTCACCGCACTGCGGCGTACTCGTCACCAGTCGCAATCGGCTGCCCGGCCTGGTGGTCCGGGAGGGAGCGGTTCGGATCACCCTGGAGGCGCTTTCCCCCGACGAATCGTGCGAGCTTCTGCACGCGGTCACCGAAGGCACCGGTCTGAGCACCCGGCAGGCCGATCGGACCGTTCTCCTCGAACTTGCCCGACAGTGCGGTTACTTACCCCTGGCGTTGCGCATCGCGGCGGAGCATTATTCGACCGGGCAGTACGCACGTCTCGACGACATGGTCGCGGAACTGAACGATGGATCGGCGCTGTTCGACCTACTGGCCTGTGCGAACGACGTGGCGAGTTCGATCCGCTCGGTCTTCTCCTGGTCCTACCAGGCGTTGGAGAAGGACGAAGCCCGTGCGTTCCGAGTGGTCGCGCCGCATTCGCGGGGCGGCGTCTCCGTTCAGGTGGCGGCGGACCTCCTCGGCGTCCCCGAGCGCGTGGCCCTGCGGCAGCTGGACGCCCTGTACCAGGCCCAACTGCTGGGCCGGGCGGAGCCGGGCCGCTACAGCACCACAGCGCTGCTGGGCGCCTACGCAGCCGAGTTGGCCGGCGCCCTGAACGACTGACGGGACATGGCGACGCCCTCTGGGGTGCGGACCCCGAGTACACCTCCCGTACGTGGAGAGTTGTCCATCCATTCGGACAACGGACAACACCTTGATCATCCGGAAGCCCCACGACAGGATTTGAAGTGAGGAAACCGCCTCCCCGAATACGGGTGGGCGGACCTATCAATGGAAGGGGGGTGTACAGAATGCGTAACCACAACGTGGGTCTCCGTCCGCGCCTGGACAAGGTCAAGGTCGGCCGCTGAGTCGAGTGCTTGACGCCGAGTGCCGCCGCAGGAATCTTCCTGCGGCGGCACTCGCATCAATTCTTCATTTCCGGCCTTGAAATCGCATTCCTCGACATCGGCGCGCAGTTCTCCGTCTCCATGAACCATTCGGCATAAGGAACCCTGATGTACCCAGCGGATCGCGTACCGGTCACCTTGGTGGTCGACGAACGCCTCAGGACAACGAGCATCTGCCTCGGTGTGGCGTACGGCTCGCGCCACGACTCGGTGCACCAGGGTGGGCTCGCCCATGTGCTGGAACACCTGTTGATGTCCGCCCCGGTGGCCGATGGCGAACCGCTCGTCCAGTACATCGAGCGCCTCGGTGGCAGTGCCAACGCGGAGACCGGTCTGGAACACATGGTCTTCTACGCCCAGGTCGACGCCCAGGACGCCGACGCCGTCGTCGAGTCGATGCTGTCCGGCATCCTCGCACCCGAACTGGACGCCGTCGTCCTGGAGTCCGAGCGCGCGGCCGTCCTGCAGGAACTCGCGGCAGCCGCGGCCGACCCCGCCGATGTCGTCCAGGACGCCTTCCTCGCCGCGCTCTTCCCCGGGCACCCGCTGGGCCGTCCCGTGGGGGGGAGCGTCGAAGAGGTCCGTGCTCTGGGGCTGGAGGCGGTCGGCGAGGGGCACCGCAGCGCCTTCTCGGCCAGCCCGATGGCGCTGGCCGTGGTCGGGCCCTCGATCCCTCGCGGTCTGTCCGGTCGGGAAGCGGCGCCGTCAGGCCCCGCCCGAGTCCGGGAGTCGGTCCCGCTCCGTCCGGTCCACGCAGCCGCGCCGGCCTGGCCCGACGAGTTCGGCTGGGTTGCCGTGGGCGGGCGGTCCACGAGTCTCGCCGACCCCGGCCGTCACCGGTTCACCGTGCTGGCCAACCTCTTCGGCGGACACGCCTCATCGCTGCTGTACCGCAAGCTCCGTGTCGAGGCGGGCATCGCGTACTCCTTCGAGTCCTGGGACCGCGGCTACACCGAGGCGGGGGCGTGGCGCGTCCTGATCGGTGTGGACAGCGGCAACGGAGGGAAGGCCGTGGACATCGTGATCCGGGAGCTGGAGGGCCTCGCGGCCGCCGGGCCGTCCGACGCGGATCTCGATGCCGCCCGTCGGCAGGCACGGATGCGTCTGATCCTGGGTACCGAGACCCCGCTGGAGCACGCCCGTTCGCTCGCTCTGCACGCCGTGAGCCGTCCCGAGCCGTGGAATCTGCAGAGCGAACTGGATCGGATCGCCGCGGTGGGGGCACAGGACATCCAGCAGGCCGCTGCCGAAGTGCTCTCCGACCTGATCACCGTGGTCCGCCCGGAGCGGCCGTGAACGCCCGAGCCGACGCGTGCGCTCGCGTCGCCGCCGCCGCGTATCTCGCGGCGGCCGAGGAGGCAGGGCTGCTCGGGAGTCTGCACGGCCACCCCTACGTGGCCGGTGAGCACCATGATCCGGCACTGGACGAACAGCGGGTCCTGATCGAGTTCTGCGCCCCGGAGATCCTCCTCGATGCCGTCAGCCTCGACACGTTGGCGGACCGGGTCCTCAGGGAGAGCCCCGGCGCGACGGCCGTGGTGGTGCGTGCGCCCGGATGGCTCGCCCTGGACGCACCGTGGGAGCGGCAGCTGACGTATGTGCGGTACGACGGTGAGCCGGTGGACTCCGTGCCCTCACCCGAGGGCTTCGACATCCGCCCCGCCGTGCCGGAGCGCGACGACGCTGTCGTCGCGGAGTGGATCGCCCGGGCGGTCACCGACGGCAGCGCCGAACAGGACGCGACGGCCGATCCGGAGATCGTGGCCGCGGTCGCCCAGGACCTCCTGCACCTGCCCGATCGCGTTTCCTACCTGGCCTTCGCCGACGGCCGGCCGGTCGGGCACGCCACGCTGCTGTGCGCGGCCCATGACGACGTGACCGGTCGCGATCACATCGAGCTGCTGGACGTGCTGGCGGACACCGCGGACGACTGCCGACGCGCGGTGGTGGCCGCGCTGACCGCGGCCGCCATCGCCCATGCGGGCCGGGCGGGGCTCCCGTTGATCGGCCACGTCGTCCACCCCGCCCGGAACGTCGCTCCCGGGAGGGGCGAGGCGGTCACCGCCGCACTGGTCCAGCGGGGCTGGCGCGTCGACCACGTCTACTGGCGGCTGGCCCACAACGGCACGAGGAACGGTGAGTGACATGGATCTCGCGACGTTGTACGAGGCACTGGGCGTCCCCGAGGAGGCCGGCCCCGCCGAGCTGCTCTTCGCCGCGCGCCAGCAGCACTACACGCTCCCCTACCTCGTCCTGTCCGCCGTGGCGCGCCACGGTGTGGAGATGTCCGACGCCGCACGCGGCGAACTGGACAGGGCCCGGCGGCGTGCCGAGCGGTACGAATCCATCCTGGCCGAGGTCTCGGCACAGGTTCCGGTACGGCCCGTCAAGGGCCCGCTGCTGGCCCGCTACTATCCGGACGGCCTGCTGCGCCCCCAGGGCGACCTCGACCTGCTGGTCGACAACGAGCGGGACCTGTGGCAGGTGGTGCGGCTGCTGCTGGCCGACGAACCGCTCTACCTGGGCGTCTCGGTACTGGGAGCACCGACCCGGCACGTCGTGGTGACGATGACCTGGACCCCCGAGGACCCCCTGCTCGATCCGGAACTCCGTGTCGAGGTGGCGACGGCGGCGCTCACCGGCGACTACCGCGGCGTTCCCATCCGGCCGGCCCTGCCCGACGACGTCCTGGTCGCCAACCTGCTCGCTCTGGGCGAGGAGCGTTTCCAGCGGCCGTTCCACGCCCGGGACGCGATCGACACGCACGTCCTCGGGCAGGCGCAACCGCAGCTGTCGACGGCACAACTCGTCGCAGCCGTGGAGGAGTACCGGTTGGCTCCCGAAGTCAGGGAGCTGGTGGCCTTCACGGCCGAGCGCGTCCCGCCGGGCGCGCTGAGCGGCCTCGGCGAGGCGCTGGAGGCACCGGCGGCCCGTGAACTGGAACGCCGGGCGGCCCATCCGGGCCCCGCCCGGCCGACGGGCGAGGTGACGGCCGCCGTCGCCGACGGCAGCCCGCTGTACGGGATGCCGCTTCGGCGCGTCGCCGGACGCACCGGCTGGGACGGCGTACGGACGCACCTGTTCGGTGACAACGCCCTGCTGCTGACACCGGTCGGCGATTACCTGCTGGTCACCGACGAGATCGTCGACCAGGAGCGGTACGACGCGGCGCTGCGCGAACTCGAACTCGACCGCCTGCCGGAGGAAACACCGTGACGGCTGTGCAGACCCGAGCCCTGACGCGGTCCTACGGGTCCCGGAAGGCGAAGCGTCAAGCCGACGTAACAGCCCTTCAGGGCGTCGACCTGACGGTGGAGGAAGGCGAGGTCTACGGCCTGCTCGGCCCCAACGGCGCCGGCAAGACCACGCTGTGCAGGATCCTCTCGACCGTCCTGATCCCCACCTCCGGCACCGCCCGGATCCTGGGCCATGACGTGGTCAAGGAGGCGGACCAGGTCAAAAGGTCCATCGGCATCGTCTTCGGCGGCGACCGGGGCCTCTACGCCCGGCTGACCGCGCGGGACAACATCCGGTTCTGGGCGGCGCTCTACGGTCTGCACGGCGGCGAGTCGAGGCGGCGGTGCGACGCGCTCCTGGAGAGGATGGGACTCGGTGAACGGGCGGGTGACCGCGTGGACACCCTGTCGCGCGGTATGAAGCAGCGGCTGCATCTGGCCCGGGGACTGATCGCCGACCCGCCCGTGCTCATTCTCGACGAGCCGACGGTCGGAATGGACCCGGTCGCGGCCCAGGACTTCCGGGCCCTGGTGGGGGAACTGCGCTCCGACGGACGCACCATCCTGCTCACGACCCACGACATGGCCGAGGCGGAGGCCGTCTGCGACCGGGTGTCCCTCGTCGACCACGGACGCATCCTGGCGACCCACGCCCCGTCCGAGATCGGCGCGCTGATCTCCCGCTACGAACGGGTGGACGCCGACCGCGTCCCCGGCCACGTGGCCGCGGAGCTCGCCGGAATTGCCGGGGTCGTCTCGGTGAAGCAGGCCGACGGGCACACGACGCGGGTCGAGACCGAGCACAGCGACGCGACGCGCCTCGTGCTGCGCAGGCTCGTGGACGCGGGGGTGACCGGGATCAGCACCGGGCGGCCGAGCCTCCAGGAGGTCTACCTGCACGTCATGGGTGAACGAGGCATGGCGGTGACCGGGTGAGGCTGTTCCGTACCGCCGTCTGGTTCCAGCTGCGGCTGGCGTGGAAGTCACCGGACACGGTCCAGGTGTGCCTCACGACGCCGTTGCTGACCGTTCTGTTCCTGGCGATCAGTCAACACGCGGGACGTGAGGATCTGTCGGGGTACGCCATCGTCGCGCCGACCCTCATGTCGCTGTGGCTGCTGTCGCTGTACACCGCCGGTGAACTCATCAACGAGGAGCGGGCGCTCGGTACGCTGGAGGGACTCGTGGCGGCGCCGGCGCGGCTCGGGGTCGTCGTGATGGGCCGCATGTGCGCGGTCACCGCCGTGGGAGTCGTCGCCTTCGCGGAGGCATGGCTCACCGGGGGGCTCGTCTTCGGGCGCTGGCTGCCGCTGCCCCACCCCGGGGTCACGGTCGCGTGCGTACTGGTGACGGGCCTGGCGACCGCGGGTACCGCGAGCATCCTGTCTTCGCTGTTCGTCCTGATGCCCTCGGCACGCATCGTCCAGAACACGCTCAGCTACCCGTTCTACCTGCTCGGCGGCGTCCTGGTACCCGTATCGGTGCTCCCGGCCTGGCTGCGGCCCGCCTCGTGGGCGGTCTTCCTGTCCTGGTCCGCGGACCTGATGCGAGACAGTCTCGGCGCACCACCCGTCATGCACGCGCTGCCCAGACTCGCCGTGATCGCCGGACTCGGCGCGGTGGGCTTCGGCACGGGACTGGTGCTGTTGGGCTGGGTCCTGCAGCGGGTGCGCCGTATCGGAACCCTGGCCCAGGTGTGAGGTCCGTGATGCTCGTGCAACCCCTCCGGATCATCAGGCACAGCGCGGCCAACGCGTTCGCCGACATGCGGGTCATCTACACGTGGAAGTCGTGGACGTTCGGCTGGCTCGGCCGGATGCTGGCGCAGGTCACCTATTTCGTGCTCCTCGGCCATGTGGTCGGCGGCTCGGGGCGGACCACCTATCTGGTGGTCGGGAACGCCCTGATGACGTGTGCGATCGAGTCCCTGTCGGTGGTGGCGTCGTCCGCCTGGGAACGCCAGGCCGGGACGCTCTCGCTCATCACCGCGTCCCCGGCACGGCCCATCTGGGTCTTCATCGGCCGAAGCCTGCAATGGCCGATCAGCGGCACCGGAACCTCGCTCGTGGCGCTGTTCACCCTGGGCCCCGCCTTCGGCGTGCACTGGCGGGCCGGGCAGATCGTTCCGGTGGTGGTCATCGTCTGCCTCACCGCGGTGACGACCTACTGCCTGGGACTGTTCCTGGCCGCGGTCATCCTCAACGCGGGCGGCTTCCGCAACGTCGTGTCCAACGTCGCCTATCTGGTGATGATGGCCATCTGCGGAGTTCAGGTGCCGGTCGGCTACTGGCCCGCAGGGGTGGGAGTCGTGGCCGACGCGATCCCCCTGACGCACTTGCTGGCGGCCCTGCGCGCGCTGGCGGACGGCAGCGGCCCGGCACATGTCGCCGTGCTGGCCGCGAAGGGGCTCCTCGTGGGGGCCTGCTGGCTGGTCGCGGCCCACTTGGCATTCACCTCGTTGGTATACCGCGGCAGACGAGCCGGGACCATCGACTTCGCATCCTGAGGGCCATGGCGTGCCCGAGGAACCCGCGAGGAAAGCGCGTCGGGCCACCGGCGTCGCCCCGTTGCACTCAGGAGAGGCGTGAACTGACCGATGGATGTGGACAGCACTATCCGGCTCATCGCGGAGAAGGACCTGCAAGCGCTCGCGGACACCGTGCGGACGAGTGACTCCGGGCGGCCGCGCCAGGGGTCCATGGTGGACGCCCGGCCGCTTCCCGCGACGCTGCCGAGTCCGGCCGACCCGATGCGGCTCGCCGGCAAGGTCGTGATCATCACGGGCGCCGCATCGGGCATCGGGCGAGCGGTCGCCCGGCTGTTCAGCTCCCTGGGCAGCCGCCTCGTCCTCACCGACCTGGACGCCCAGGGGCTCAAGGTGCTCGACGAGGAACTGGGGGATTCGCCGGACCGGATCACCGTGGACGGCAACCTGAATTCCCCCGGGACGGCCGCCCGGGTGCTGGAGGCGACCCTGGACCGCTTCGGGACCGTGGACTCCGTCGTGTTCGCCGCGGGCGCCAGCGCCACCGGCCGGCTCTCGGAGATCTCGGCGGCCGAGTTCTCACAGAGCATCGAGCGGAACCTCGAAGTTCATTTCCCCCTGTCACAGGCGGTTCTGGCGCACTTCTCCGAGAACGCGGCCACTGGTACGGGCTGCTCACTCGTCTACATCGTCTCCAAGGTCGCGGTCGCGCCGAGCGTGGGCTTCGGCGCGTATCCGATAGCCAAGGCGGCCGAGTTGCAGCTGGCCAGGATCGTCGCTCTCGAAGGCGCGGCCGTCGGGGTACGCGCCAACGTGGTCAATCCCGGTGCCGTGTTCGAGGGATCCCAGTTCTGGGGACCGGAGCTCAGGGCGGAGAAGTCCGCCAGTCACCGGGTGGCTCCGGAGGACCTGGAGACGTACTACGCCCAGCGCACCATGCTCCGGGTGCGGGTCACCCCGACCGAGGTGGCCGAGACCGTCGCGTTCCTCGCCTCGCCCTGCAGCAGGGCGACCACCGGAGCCGTCATTCCCGTGGACGGCGGGCTTCCCACCACCTTCGGACGCTGACCACCCCATCCAGAAGCGAGCTACCGCCATGAACCGCCCTACCGACCCCGCCTCCGGCGGCCGAGCCGTCACGTTGCCGCTGCCGGAGGCCTGGCCCCGCTACTCCGAGGCCACGGCAGCCCGCGTCCAGCGCAGGATCCAGGAGGGGACCGTCTACGCCTTCGGCAGGGAGCGGAGCGTCCTGGAACTGGAAGACTGGGCGCGGGAGTACTTCCAGGTCGAGCACGCCCTGGCGGTGTCCAGCGGTACGGCGGCGCTGGCCAGCGCCTACGCGGGGCTCGGGATAGGACCGGGCGACGAGGTCCTCGTCCCCACGTACACGTTCCACGCCAGTGCGACTCCCCTCTTCGGTCTGGGCGCGCTACCGGTCCTGTACGACTGCGACCCGGTGTCCGCGCGGGCCGACATCGACGACATCGCCGCCAGGATCAGCCCGGCGACCAAGGCCATCTGCGTCACCCACATGTTCGGCCTGCCCGCCGATATGGACGCCCTCATGAAGCTCGCCGACCGGCACGGCATTCCGGTCGTCGAGGATGCCGCGCAGGCACACGGAGCCACCGTCGGCGGCCGCAAGGTCGCGACCCTCGGCGCGGTCGGCTGCCTCAGCCTCGGCGGCCAGAAAATGATCAGCGGGGGCATGGGCGGGCTGCTGCTGACGAACAGCGCGGACATCCACGCGAGAGCCCTGCTGCTCGGACACGCCCATGAACGCGCACAGGAGGAACTGCCCGCCACGAGCCGATGGTCCGGGCCCGCCGAGACGGGACACGGGCAGAACCTGCGCATGCATCCGCTCGCGGCGGAACTCGCCCTCGACCACTGCCACTCGCTGGACGAGCGGATCGCGACGCGGACAGCGGTACTGACCGGCCTGAGCGAGCGCCTGGCCCGTTTCGGCTTCCTGGACCCGCCGCGCACCCCTGCCGGTTGCAGCCGCGGCGGCTGGTACGGATACAAGGTGGTCTACCGCCCGGAGCACGCGGCCGGCACCGACATCGACACCTTCGTGGGTCTCCTGCAGGCCCAAGGGCTGAAGGTGGCCCGCCCGACCACCAAGCCGCTGCACCAGACCTGGCCGTTCCAGCACCACGACATCGGCCTCGCGGGCTACGACCCCCAGCGCCGCCGGCCGCTGTACCGTGACGCCGAACTCCCCCACGCCACACACCTGTACGGCGCCACCCTCGCCTTTCCTGACAAGAACCTGCACGAGCCCGCGGACGCCGTCCTCGACCAGTACGTCCACGGAATCGAACGTGTCGCCCGCCGACTCGGGCTTTGAGCGCGGACGCGACCAGCCTGGCGATCGGCCTTCTGAGCCCGCCTGAACCACCGTTCTCCTACCGCTCGGAGCTTCTTCATGGCCAATGGCCTCCACATCTCCTTCCTGGGCGCCGACGGCATCGGCAAGACCACTCTCGTACGCACCGTCGCCTCCGCCCTGCGCGAGCGCGGGCTGACCGTGCGCGAGGTGTCATGGCGGTCGTGTCTCGACCGTGAACAGAACCCCTGGGTGTCCGACGCCCTCCAGCAACTGTGGCTGGAGACCTTCCGCCTGCTGTACGGGGGATCCCGTGTCGGCGACGAATGGCTGCGCCTCCCCCGCGATTTCCCCACCTGGCGCGACGGCGAGTGGGAGGACCGCCTCGCCGAACTCGCTCCGGGCCCGGCACGGCCCGCCGGTCCGCTGGCCGCGGCCATGGTGGAACTCGCCGGCAACTTCGTCCTCGCCGCCGAGGTGATCCGTCCCGCGGTGAGCAGGGGCGAAATCGTCTTGCAGGAGACCTTCCCCTTCAAGCACACGCTGAAGGAGATGCTGATCGCGCGGCGCCTCGCCGGGGCCGACGAGCAGTGGTCGGACGCCCTCCAGCACGTGCAGACATTGCTCGAACAGGTCTTCGGGTCTCCTCTTCTCCGGCCGGAGCTGGGGATTCTGATCGACGGCCCGGTCGAACTCGCCTACCGCTGGCGGATGGCGCAGAGCGGGCGGCTCGGACTCCTGGAGGACTACCGGGCCGCCGGGGACTCGGGCATGGAGAGCTTCTGCCTGCTGCAGCAGGATTCGGTGCAGATCTTTCGCGACATGGCGAAGCGGTGGGACTGGGCCGTCCACACGGTGGACGACTCCGGTCTGGAACCGAACCTGCGACGGGGGCTGGAACTGGTGCTGGACCAGCCATGCCTGCAGGACGTCATCGCCCGCCTCGACCGACAGGGCGAACACCCGGGGCAGCCGGAGGAGGTGGCGCGGTGAGACGTTCTCACGTCGGCGTTCTCGCCGAGGCGCGACGGCTCGCCGCCCGTCTCGGTGCCGAGGACGCGGTGGACTCCGTGTACCTGGCCGGCAGCCTTTCGGCCGGCTTGGGGAACGCGACGAGTGACGCCGACATCTATGTACTGGTCGCGGACGATGCCGAAAGGGAGACAGGAGCCCGGCAGCTTCTGGTCGATGGCCAAAGGATCGATGTCGAGTACCACCGGACCAGCGAGGCTCGACGGTGTCTTGAGGAGGCCACCACGTGGCGGACTTCGCTCGGCGACCTGTCGGCACTGAGCATCGCCGAGAACGACCTCGACTTCGTCGTCCGTCTTTCGTACGCCGAAGTGCTGTGTGACTCGGCGCAGTTGGCCCGTCTCCGGGGGCGGCTGGACGTCGGCGCGGACCGGTTGCGCCAACTCGTCATCTCCCGATGGGCCATGGAGGCGAACGCGCATCTGGAGGACTTCACCGGCGCCTTCACCGACGGGGATCTCGACTCCGCCGTTCTGATCGGCACCTCACTGATGACGGCGGCGGGCAAGGCGGTCGCCGCGGCGGCCGGCGACATCTACCTGGGGCGCAAGTGGGTGTTCCGACAGCTGCACCGATCGCTCCCGGACCAGTTCCCGCTGGCGGTGTTCCGCACGATGATGCGGGGGGAATGGGCCAAGCGCCCGGAGACGGGGCACAGGGATTTCATCGCCCTGCTCCAGAGGTGCCTGACAGCGGCCCAGGTCCTCGGTTGGGAAGCGGCCGACGGCCGTCGGTGGAACCACTGGGGCGTGTCGCCGCAACCGGTGCGCTGCCACCCCGACTTCCTCCCGGTCCGGCTCAGCGAGGGCGTGCTCCTCAACCACGAAAGGGCCAAGCAGTTCGTCGTCGAGCCGCACGTCGCGCTGCTCTGGGGGTTGGCCGCCGGACGTGACGAAGACGGATATCTCGGCGCGGCCGCAGCCCTGGACAGTTCGCTCGGGGTGCCTCTCGGCCTTTCCGTGCCAGATCTGCGCGCCGTGCGAAAGGACCTGCTGCGGCACGGCCTGCTGCTGTAACAGTCACCCATGTCCTGTTCGCGGATTCCCCCGCAAGGGCAGAGAGAAGGGAATGATTCCATCATGAACACCTCCCAGGCGAAGACAGCCGAGGAGACGTTCTTCGGTTCCCAGTTTGGTGCTGCCAAACTTGACACGAAGATCGAGCGCGCGGGACGCGAAGCCGAATGGATCCTGGAACGGCTCACCCCGGCACCGCGGGTGCTGGACCTCGGCTGCGGGCGAGGGCGCCTGTCGATCGCGCTGCGGGCCCGAGGGGCCACCGTCACCGGGCTGGACATCAACGGTGACTACCTGCGGACCGCCGAGGAGCGTGCCGAGGCGGCGGAACTCTCGATTGCGTGGCGCCAGGGTTCCTTCCTCGAACTGGCGGACGAGGAAAGCTTCGATGGGATCGTGAGCATGTTCACGTCCTTCGGTTACCACGACGAGGACGGCAACGCAGAGGTCCTGCGGCGGGTGAGCCGCGCTCTGGTGCCCGGAGGCGTGTTCGTTCTCGAGGTACTGCACCGTGACGCGCCCGGCATGCTGCAAGGCGATGTCACCCTGGAGCGCACTCCGGAAGGCGTGGAGATCCTCAAGGAGCGTTCCGTCGACCTTCTGACCAGCCGCCGCACCCTGAGGTTCCGCTACCTGTCGGGCGACACGGTGCGGGACGGCGGTGAGCTGGTGGTGCGCATGTACGCGCTTCACGAGCTCGTCGCCCTGTTCAAGAGGTTCGGACTGGATGTCGAGGAGGTGCACAGCAACGCTCGGGGCGCCGCGTTCACACCCGAATCGGAGCACATCGTCCTCGTCGGCCGACGTATCGTGGCCAGCTGACCGGGGCCCGGCTACTGAACGGGTCGCGGCACAGTGTGGGGGGGAATCCATGAGTCACACCGCCGAGGCAGCCGTTTTGTCCCAGCCGTTCGGGGAGGCCTTTCAGGCCGATCCGTACGCCGTCTACGCGCGACTGCGGGCGGCGGGGTCCGTGCACCGGGTGGCGTTGCCCGACGGGGCGCCGGTGTGGCTGGTGACCCATGAGGCCGATGTGCGGCGGGGGTTGGCCGATGCGCGGTTCTCCGTCAACAAGCGTCACTCCGGTACCGGCTTCAAGGGGTTCTCGCTGCCGCCCGCGCTGGACGCGAACCTGCTGAACATCGATGCCGAGGACCACCTGCGGCTGCGCCGGCTGGTGGCCCAGGGGTTCACGCCCCGGCACGTCGAGGGGATGCGCAAGGGCGTCCAGGAGGCGGTCGAGGGGTTCGTCGGCCGGCTGGAGGAGCGGATCGCCGCCGATGGGTCGGGTGATGTGGTCGCGGAGTGCGCAAGACCCCTTCCGCTCAAGGTCATCGGGGATCTGCTCGCCGTGCCGGAAGCGCAGCAGGGACGTTTCTCCGGCTGGGTCGCCACCATGCTCGCGCCGACCGGACGCGAGGAACTCGCCGCCGCGATCGGGGAGATCCACCGCTACCTCGTCGAGCTCGTCGCCGAGCGCCGCGCCGCCCCCGGCGACGACGTCCTCTCCGGCCTGATCGCCGCGCGCGACGAGGACGACCGGCTCAGCGAGAACGAACTCGTCTCCCTCGCCTTCCTCATCCTCATGGCCGGCAGCGAGAACGTGCAGCACCTCATCAGCGGCGGCCTGCTCACCCTCCTCACCCACCCCGACCAGCTGGCCGCCCTGCGCGCGGACCCCGGACTGCTGCCCGCGGCCGTCGAGGAGCTCCTCCGTCACTCCCACCCCAACCACACCGCCATCCGCCGCTTCCCGACCGAGCCGGTCGAGATCGGCGGCGTACGGATCCCCGCGGGCGACACGGTGCTGTTCTCGCTGGCCTCCGCCCACCGCGACCCCGCCCGCTACGCCGACCCGGACCGTTTCGACATCGCCCGGGCCGACCAGGGCCACCTCGCCCTCGGACACGGCCTCCACTACTGCCTCGGCGCGCCCCTGGCCCGGATGCAGGTCACCCTCGCCCTCGGCGCCCTGCTGCGCTCGCTCCCCGGGATCCGGCTGGCGTCCCCGGCCGGGGACCTCCGGTGGACGACGACCTTCCGGTTCCACGCCCTCCGGGAGCTGCCGGTGACCGTCGGTCCGCCCGGCGACTGACCGGCATCGAGGGGGCCGCAAGTCTGCCGGGTTCCGGAAATGCGGAGGCGCGGGCCGGAGGGGCAGGATCGGTGGCGCAGGGGGGTCCGGCGCCGCCGCCCGGATGCCGCAGTGGGGGGACCGCGTGCGGCACCCGCGGCGGCGACGAACGGGCAGGGGCAATGAGACGGGGGCGGGCCGTGAGCGACGACGAGCCGGTCTTCAAGCGCAGCAAGTGGGGCGCGAACCGGTACTACTACAACCCGAGGAATCCCGTCGGGCTGACGCTGATCGTCCTCAGCCTGCTCTTCACCGGGACCATGCTGATCCTCATGGCCAACCGCGCCGGCCCCTTCGCGCCGCCGAAGGCCACGCCGTGGCCGCAGCAGTCGTACGACTACTCGTGGCCGCCGCCCTCCGCCCCGCCGCCCCCGCCGTCACCCTGAGCGGCGGCAGCGTCAGAACCGCAGCGACGCGGCGACCGGCAGGTGGTCGCTCGCGGTGGGCGGGAGCGACCACGCCGAGACCGGCGTCAGGTCCCGCACCAGGATCTGGTCGATCCGGGCCATCGGGAACACCGCCGGCCAGCTGAAGCCGAAGCCCGCGCCCGCCGCCGCCTGGGCGGAGGTGAAACGGTTCGTCACCCCGGCCAGCGCGTCGTCGTCCGTGGTGCCGTTGAAGTCCCCCATCAGCAGCGTCCGCCCGTTTGGGCCCGCCCGCAGCACGGCGGCGAGGTTGCGGGCGGCCCCGTCGCGCCGCCCGGTGGCGAAACCGGCCGTGCCCAGCCGGACCGAGGGCAGGTGGGCGACGTAGACGGTGACCGGACCCCGCGGCGTGTCGGCGGTCGCGCGCAGCACCAGCCGCCACGGCACGATCGGCTCCGCGACCGCCTCGCGCAACGGGAAGGTGCTCCACAGCCCGACCGTGCCCCGCACCACGTGGTACGGATGGCTCGCGGCCAGCGCCCCCTCGTACGCGCCCGTCGCGGGGTCCGTCAGCTCCTCCAGCGCGATCAGCTGCGCGCCCGACGCCGCGACGGCGCGGGCCGTGCCCGCCGGGTCGGGGTTGGCGTCGTCCACGTTGTGGGTGACGACGGTCAGGTCGGCCGGGCCGCCGCGGCCCCGGTCCCCGGCCAGGGTGGCCCCGTAGAGCAGGCCCCACACGAGCGCGGGCAGCAGCACGGCGGCGAGCGCGAGCCGGGACCGCCGTAGCAGGGCGGCCGCCAGCAGCGCCGGCACCAGGAGGCCGGTCCACGGCAGGAAGGTCTGTACGAGGCTCCGCGCGTGCCCGCTCGCGGCCCCGCCCGGGATCCACGGATGCAGCACCATCACCAGGGCGGCCGCCCCCGCGAGGACCGCGGTGACCCACCCGCGCGGAAGACGGCCGACGACGGAGGCCGGGAGGCGGGGGCGCGAGATCACGCAGCCCAGGACGCGCCCGCGCGCCCCACGGTTCTCGCCGGGCCGAGGCCGGGCCGAGGCCGGGCCAACACCGGGCCGACACCGGGCCGAGGCCGACGGGGGCCCGGTCGGAGGCCGACGGAGGCCGACAAGGACGGCCAGGGGCGGGTTTTGGCCGGAATGGGCTGGAGCGGTGCCTTCCGGGTGGGGCCGGGTGGAACACTGCGCCGCGTGGACACGGTCAGCAACAGCATCTCCGGTGGCACCTTCTACGGCACCGTCGTGCAGCAGTATGGCGCCATGGCCCCGCGCGCCCCGCAGGTACCACGGATGCTGCCCCACGGTCCCGACGGCTTCGTCGACCGCGACGGGCTCCGCGCCCGTCTGGACGAGCTGCTCGCCACCCGCCACGACCGCGCCACACCGCTGCTCGTGCTGCTCCACGGGACGCCCTGGGTCGGCAAGACCGGCCTCGCCCTGCACTGGGCCCGCCTGCGCCAAGGGGAGTTCCCCGGCGGGGCGTTCTACGCCGAGCTGAGCCCCGACGGGATCGGCGCCACCCCCCAACCCGCAGCCGTACTGGAGTCGTTCATCGGCATGACCGGCGCCCCGCGCGCCGAACTCCCCTCCACCGAAGGGGAACTGGCGGCGCGCTTCCGTGGGCTCACCGCCGCCGCACCCGCCCTCGTCGTCCTCGACGGCGTCGCCCGCGCCGCCGACGTGGCCCGGCTGCTGCCCGGCCACCCCGCGAGCATGGTCGTCCTGACCAGCAGGTTCCGCCTGAGCGCCCTCGCCCCCGACCGGTTGCCCGTACGGCTCGGGGTGGAGGAGCTCACCGAGGAGGCCTGCGCCGAACTGTTCCGCACCGTCGCGGGGGCCGAGGCGGCCGCCGCCGAGGAGGCGTTCGGAGAGGCCTTCGGGGCCGTGATCCGGGCCTCGGCCGGGCTGCCGCTGGTGGTGCGGATCGCCGCCGCGCAGGCCGCCGACCCGCTGTCCGGCGGGGTCGAGGCGCTCGCCGCCCGCATCGCCGAGCGCTCCTCGGTCCTGGAGGTGATCGGAGTGTCCCTCGACCTCGCGTACGCGTCCCTCGACCCGGCCGCCCGGCGCGGACTGCGGCTCCTCGGGGCGCACCCCGGGCCGGAGTTCGCCGACGCCCTCCTCGACGCCCTCGCCCCCGGCGCGCTGCCCGCCCTGCACGCGGCCGGCCTCCTCGAACGCAGCGCCCCCGGCCGCTCCCGCCTCAACGGCGCCCTCCACGGCCACGCCCGTACGCTCGGTGCCGACGGACCCGACGGACCCGACGGACCCGACGGACCCGACGGACCCGACGGACCCGACGGACCCGGCGCACCCGACGAGTCCGCCGCCTTCGCCCCGCTGATCACCGACTGGTACCTGCGGCGCGCCGCGGCCGCCGAACACACCCTGACCGGGCGCTGGCACCACGGCCCGCTGTTCGCCGAACCGGAGCTGCTGGAGCCGGTGTTCAAGGGGGACAAGGCAGCCGCCGTCCAGGCCCTGGAACCCGACCGGCACAACCTCGCCGCCCTCGCCCGGCAGTGCGCGGTGACCGATCCCGCCGCGCTCGTCCAGCTCGCCGAGGCCGTGCACGGACTGTTCTTCGCCCGCGGCCACCACAGCCTGTGGATCGACATCGTCCGCCCCGCCGTCGAGGCCGCGGGCCGCACCGGCGACGGACTGGCCCTGGCCCGCGCCCACTTCGAGCTGGCCTTCGCCCTCGCCGACCGGGGCTCGGCGGAGGACCTCGCCGAAGCCCGCGAACAGTACGACAAGGCCCGCGAGAGCGCCCGCCGCATCGGGCACGCCCGCACCGAGTCCTCCGCCCTGGAGGGCCTCGGCCAGCTCGCGGCCCGGTCCGGCGACCCCCTCGCGGCCCTGGAGCTGTACGGACGGGCCCGCACCGCCCTCGGCGACGTGGAACACCCGCGCGGCCACGCCCTGCTGGAGTACCACCGGGGCAACGCCGCCAGCGCCGCCGGACGCCACGGGGAAGCGGTCGCCCACCTGCTGGAGGCGCTGCGCCGGTTCCTGGCGCTCGAACGGCCGGACACCGGCAACGCGGCCAAGACCCGGCTCCGCCTGGCCGCCGCCCACCTCGCGGCGGGGCGGCCCGAGGAGGCGCGGGCCCCGCTGGAGGAGGCCCTCGCGGCCTTCGCCGAGCCGGGCCCGACCGTCAACGAGGCCGACGCCCTTCTCGTACGAGGAGACGTGCGGCTGGCCCTGGACGACCCGGCAGCCGCCCGGTCGGACTGGCGACACGCCCTCGACCGGTACGAACGCCTCGGCAGCATCAGGGCCGAGGAAGCCCGCATCCGGCTAGCCCGCACCCCCTCGGCCGGAGACGACGCCCCCACCGACCCCGAGCCGGGTGAACCGCAGGGCTGACACCACGCCCCCGACCCGCAGGGCGACCTCCCCCTCCGGCTCGGCCCCCGCGCCGAGCAACGCCAGCAACGCCGACCCGGCCAAAGCGGGCTCCACCCCGCCCCGCCCCGACACCCCGAACTCCCGCCCGTCCCGCAGCACCAGACGGCCCCCCGGCCCCGCCACCACCGCGCACCCCGGATGGCGGGCCAGCAGCTCCGCCGGATCCGCCCCCGCCCGGGCCAGCAGCACGTCGGCCCGCCCCCGCCACCGCGGGTCGGGCTCCGCCGCGTCCGCCACCGCGTGCGGGTCGGGCCCCAGGTGCGCGGTGCCCCGCCCCTGCGGCTCGGCGGGGTAGCGGCGCAGCTCCACCGCCCGCCCCGAGACGGCGGCGTCCACGTACAGCGGCGGCCCGGCCGGGCCGGAGGCCGTCCCACCCCCGCCGGGCACCACCACCGGACGCGGCACGCAGGCGGACGGCGGCTCGGGCAGCCCCAGCCGCCGGTAGCACAGGGCCCGCAGCAGGGCCGCCGACCGCCCGGGCCGCGAGCTCACCCGCTCCGCCGCCCCGGGCACCGGCACGGCGGCGGCGAGCTGCCCGGCCAGCGGCGCGAGGGGGTCCAGCCGGGGCAGCCGCTCCCCGAGCCAGGCCATGGCCGAACCCGGGGCGACGGTGTCCTCGCCGAACCCGGCCAGCAGCCCGGGCAGCCCACGCGCGGCGGCGTACAGGGAGAGCGAGCCGTGGTCCCCGACGAAGGCGTCGGCGGCGCACAGCGCGGCCTTCCAGGTGTCCCCGGCGGGCGGCGGCAGCAGCAGCCCGGCCCGCAGGCAGGGCTCCAGCCAGGTCCGGATCTGCCAGCCACCGTGGCCGTACCAGGCATTCGGGTGCACGGCGGCCAGCACCCGGAATTCGTCGTACGGCAATTCGGCCAGGGCGCGCCGCACCACGTCGAAAGAGGACCCCAGGACGGAATCGGCGCCCCAGGTGGAGGTGATCAGGAGGAGTTTCTGCTCCGGCCGGATTCCGAGGGCCGCGCGGTATTCCGCACGGAAAGGCGCGGAGGCGTCGAGCTGATCCGCGCAGGGATCACCGAGCACGTGCGCGTACGGGAGGGCCTCGGGGCAGTCCCGGCCCAGGCGGGCCAGCTGTTCCTCGTGGGAGAGGACGATGGAGTCCGGCACCACCCGGCCTTCGTGCAACAACCACTCACCCGACAGCCCGAAAGCCCCGCCCCCCGCCCCCGCCCCTTCCCCGGATTCCGGATTCCGGATTCCGGATTCCGGATTCCTGCTGAGCTTTTTATTGTATCCGGCGCCGTGCGGAGTTCCAATGAGCGGTGCGTGGATATCGTGCAGATCTCCACCCCGGCTGGTACTCACGGCGAGATCGAATTCCTCCGCAATCGCCTTTTCCCAGGGGACGAAGAACAGCCCGTTCTCGCTGACGAACTCGGCGACCCCCTGCTCGATCGCGGAGGACCTGGTGCACGTGAACACCACCCGCACCCGGGGGTCCCCCTCGAAGACGGCGAGCACGTCGAGCAGCCGCGTCGCGGAGGTGACGTTGTGGATGACGCCCAGCACGGTCCGGTCGGCCGGCACCGTCAGCCACCGCCCCGCCGGAAGCCCGCGCTCCGTCCGCATCAGGCCTCCCGCCCGTCCGGGATCCACCCGTTGTGCCGATCCGCCCACGCCGCCGTCAGCCTACGGCTAGCGTGGACGCCATGGATGTCGCGGCACTGGTAACGGCGGGTGCGACCACGGTGGTCGGACTCATGGCCTCCGACGCGTGGACGTACGCGAGCGGGCGGTTCGCCCGCCTCCTCGGGCGGGGGAGCGACGGAGCGGACGGGGAGCCGGCCGCGAACGAGGCGGCGACCGCGCTCGAACTGCGCGCCTCCCGCGCCGAACTGCTGATGGCCCGCGCCGACGGGGACGAAGCCGCCGCCGCACAGGTCGAGGAGACCTGGCGGGAGCGGCTCCGCGCGGTGCTCCAGCGGGACGAGTCGGCGGCGCGGGAACTCGCCGAACTGCTCGACGACGTGAACCCGGGCTGGCGCCAGCCCGCGGGGACGGTCATCAACAACACCATCAACGGTGGCACGTACTACGACCCGGTGATCCAGAGCGGTGGGATCAGCAATTTCACCCTCAACCAGGGCCCGAAGCCCCCGCAGGCGCCCCCGACCCCGCCCGCGTAACCGCGCCCGCTCACACCCCCATCGGGGTGTGCAGCTCCACGGTGATCTCCACCTCCACCGGCGCGTCCAGCGGCAGCACCGCCACCCCGACCGCGCTCCGCGCATGGATGCCGGCGTCGCCGAAGGCCGTGCCCAGCAGCTCGCTCGCACCGTTGACCACGCCCGGCTGCCCGGTGAAGTCGGGGTCGCTCGCCACGAAGCCGACCACCTTCACCACCCGTTTGACGGCGGACAGGTCCCCGGCCACCGACGCGACGGCGGCCAGCGCGTTCAGCGCGCACCGCTGCGCCAGCTCCTTGGCCTGCTCCGCGCTCACCTCGGCCCCGACCTTCCCGGTCACCGCCAGCGCGCCGTCCACCATGGGCAGCTGGCCGGAGGTATGGACGTAGTGCCCGCTGACGACCGCCGGTACGTACACGGCGACGGGAGCGGGAGCCGGGGGCAGCTCCAGCCCGGCGGCGGCCAGGCGCTCTTCGGGGGTGGTGGGGGTCGCGGTCACAACGGGCTCCTCCATACGAAGCGGATCAATGGTGTTCCCCCCCCGCCCCCCTCAAGGCCGCGTGACCCGCACCTGGTACCTCCCGTCGGGCAGCTCGCCCACCACCGACACGCCGATCCCGGCCTTCGCGTCGGTGAAGGTCTCGCCCGGCCGGAACGGCGCGTCCGACAGCTCCGCGTGCACGTTCGGCCGCCGGGTGCAGCCGCCGCTCCCGCTCAGACTGTCCGCGACGGTGACCGGCCCGCGCCCGGTGTCCACGTCGGAGTCCACCTTGTAGACGAGCACCCCGGGCTTGCAGACGGCCTCGTCGTTCCCGGCCGGGGTGCGGACCTCCACCGCGTACCCGGCACTCTCCGACAGGGGGATGAACGCCAGCTTCGTGCCGCCCTCCACCGCCAGCGGCGACAGGACGTGGTCACTGACCCCCGACTTCGACGCGCAGCTGATCTGCGCACTGTCGAGCCAGCCCAGCTTCCACTTGTGCCAGCCGAGGAGGTCGTTGTTGGCTCCCCAGTCCTCGCTCATGATGTCCCAGTGGCCGACCGCGCCGCCCCCGTCCGGGGTGTAGAGGTCGGGCAGCCCGAAGACGTGCCCGTTCTCGTGCGGGAGCACCCGGTAGCCGGTCTCCCGGTAGGAGCCGGAGCCGTCGTCCTGCCGGCTGTAGACGAAGGACGTGTTCGCCAGCGGCACCCCGTCGGCCATCGGCGCCTCCCCGTTGCCGGAGAACGTCACCGACAGGACGGTGTCCAGGGCGGACGGCCCGGCGTTCGGGGTGACCAGGATGTTGATCAGGTCGTAGCGGCTGAAGTCCACCTCGGCGTCGGCGGCCTTCGCGATGTGCTCGACGAGCTGGCGGTAACCCGGCTCGTACGCGGACCCGCGCTCGATCCCGTACGCCGCGAAGGGCATCGGCATCCGCAGCCAGTTCCGTATCGGAGCCTCGGCCCGGTAGGTGAGCCGCCCGTAGGAGCTGGTGCGGAACCAGTCCGAGGTCTGGGGGAAGAACTCCGCCAGCCGGTCCAGTGCCGAGCCCTCTCCTTTGGCGTCCGGGAAGTCGATCATCAGGTTCAGCGCGCGCACCTCGCCGGTCGAGCGCGAGTACCCGGGCGGCGTCGGCAGGCCCTCCGACATCTGGACGCCCATGGTCCCGGCGATCCGGCAGGGTGCCAGGACGGATTCCGCGCTGGTCGCGACCGGTCCGGCCGCCGAGTGGCCGCGCCCGGATATGCCGGTGCTGGCGGTGGCGGTGACGCCCAGGGCCAGGGCCGTCAGGCCGATGTACGCGCCGGTGCGGCAGGGTCTGCGTATCCGGTGGCGGGTCTGCGGCATGGAGATCGCCTTCGGGTCCGCGGCAGCCGGCCGGGTCCGGACTGCGCTCTGTGGGCTCACCCTCCGACGGCTCCGGCGCCCCCGCGCGTCGGAAGCGTCCAAACGGGATGAAACACCACATATTCCTATGTGATGCGGGTCACACTCAAGAGTGAAATAACCGGGGACGCAATCCCCGTTTGTACGTGAGTCCCGCAAAGCGGGGACCGGCTCCCCGTTTGGCGGGCGCCGGGTGAGCCGTACGAGTCCCAGCCCCAGGGAGGCCCCGGATGAAGAGCCCCGCCCACACGTCGGCGGCCGCCCCCGAGGCGACCGTGGACATCACGGGCTCCGCGACCTCGGCCGCCTGCGCCGCCGGCGGACCGGGCCGGGTCCCGAAGCCGCGCGCCGACGCGGTGCGCAACCGGGAGCGGATCCTGGTGGCGGCCCGCGAGATGCTGGTGGAGTTCGGTGCGGAGGCCCCGCTCGACGAGATCGCCCGCCGGGCCGGCGTCGGCAACGCCACCCTCTACCGGCACTTCCCCGACCGGGCCGCCCTCGTCCACCACGTGGTCCTCTACGTGATGGACCGGGTCACCGCCCTGGCCGAGGACTCCCTCGCCGAGGAGCCGGACGCCTTCGCGGCGCTCTGCCGCTTCACGCACGCCGCCGCCGACGAGCGGATCGGCGCCCTGTGCCCCATGCTCGCCGGCGACTTCGATCACGAGCATCCCGAACTCCTCGCCGCCAGCGGCGCACTCGACGCGGCCGTGGAGACGCTGGTCGCCACCGGCCAGCGCGACGGACTGCTGCGCACCGACATCGGCGTGGGCGACCTGATGGTCGCCCTGTCCCAGCTCAGCCGCCCCCTGCCGGGGACGCACTGCCTGGGCATGGACCGCTTCGTCCACCGCCACCTCCAGCTCTTCCTCGACGGGCTGCGGGCCCCGGCCCGCTCCGAACTGCCCGGCGAGGCCGCCACGTTGCAGGACCTGAGGCGTAAAACCATGTGACGCGACCACCCGGAACCCCATAGCTTCTGCACCGAACAATTCAGTTCATTGCAGTTCATTGCAGTCCATCTCGGCTTGTTTCAGTCATTCCGCACAGTGAAGTGGGTACCCCCATGTCAAAAACAGCCGCGGCTCCCGCGCCGGCTGCCGCCGATCCCAGTCGCTGGAAAGCCCTGGTCTTCATAGCCCTGGCGCAGCTGATGGTCGTCCTCGACGCGACCATCGTGAACATCGCGCTCCCCTCCGCCCAGACCGACCTCGGCATCTCGGACGGCAACCGCCAGTGGGTCATCACCGCGTACGCGCTGGCCTTCGGCGGACTGCTGCTCTTCGGCGGGCGCATCGCCGACAAGTGGGGCCGTAAGAACGCCTTCATCGTCGGTCTCGTCGGCTTCGCCCTGGCCTCCGCGCTGGGCGGCGCCGCGAACGGCGAGGCGATGATGCTGGGCGCCCGCGCCCTCCAGGGTGCCTTCGGCGCGCTGCTCGCCCCGGCCGCGCTCTCCCTGCTGGCCGTCAGCTTCACCGACGCCAAGGAGCGCGCCAAGGCCTTCGGCATCTACGGTGCCATCGCGGGCGGCGGCGGCGCCGTCGGCCTGATCCTCGGCGGCTTCCTGACCGAGTACCTGAACTGGCGCTGGACGTTCTTCGTCAACATCCCGTTCGCGATCGTCGCGGCCGTGGGTGCCTGGATGGTCATCCGCGAGCCGGCCGGCTCGCGCAACAGCGCCCGCCTCGACATCCCGGGCGTGATCCTCTCCACCCTCGGCCTGGTCTCGCTCGTCTACGGGTTCACCCGCGCCGAGTCCGCGGGCTGGTCGGACGCGGTCACCGTGACCCTGTTCATCGCCTCCGCCGTGCTGCTGCTGGCCTTCGTGGCCGTCGAGTCCAAGGTGAAGTCCCCGCTGCTGCCGCTGCGCGTGCTGCTGGAGCGCAACCGCGGCGGCGTCTACCTCTCGCTCGGCCTCGCCGTCATCTCGATGTTCGGCCTGTTCCTCTTCCTCACCTACTACCTCCAGGTCGTCAAGGGCTTCTCGCCGGTCAAGACCGGCTTCGCGTTCCTGCCGATGATCGCGGGCATGATCACGGGCTCCACCCAGATCGGCGCCCGCCTGATGACCCGCGTCCCGCCGCGGCTGCTGATGGGCCCGGGCTTCCTGCTCGCCGCCACCGGCATGCTGCTGCTGACCCAGCTGGAGGTCGGGTCCTCGTACCCGGCGCTGATCCTGCCGGCGCAGCTGCTGCTGGGCCTCGGCATGGGCACCGCGTTCATGCCGGCCATGTCGCTGGCCACGTACGGGGTGAACCCGGCCGACGCCGGCGTGGCCTCGGCCATGGTCAACACCTCGCAGCAGGTGGGCGGCGCGATCGGCACCGCCCTGCTGAACACCATCGCCGCCTCGGCGACCACCGCGTTCCTGACCGACCACGCGGCGCAGGCCGCGGCGGGCGGAGCGGCCGGGAAGCTGATCCAGGCGCAGGCCATGGTGGAGGGCTACTCCGCCGCGATCTGGTGGGCCGTCGGGATCCTGGTGATCAGCGCGACCATCGCGTTCACCCTGATCAACACCGGCCGTCCCGGCTCCGGCGGCCCGGTGGCCTCCGGCTCGGGCGCCGACTCCGAGGACGCCGAGTTCAAGGTCCCGGTGATCGCCCACTGACGGGGGTCCCGGTACGGGAATGACTGATCGCCCCGCTTCGTTCAAATTTGAACGAAGCGGGGTTAGTCTTTGTGGCGTGGCCCCGCACCGCACGCCGTGGCCCCGCACCGATGCCCGAGGAGCGCCCCCGATGACTTCTGACGCCGCCACCCGCATGCCGGCGCTGTACCTCAGCCACGGCGCCCCGCCGCTCGCCGACGACCCGCTCTGGCCGGCCGAGCTCGCCGCCTGGTCCGCGGACCTGCCCCGGCCGCGCGCGATCCTGATGGTCTCCGCCCACTGGGAGGAGGCCCCGCTCGCCATCGGCGCCGTCGACCCCGTCCCGCTCGTCTACGACTTCTGGGGCTTCCCCGAGCACTACTACGCGGTCCACTACGACGCCCCCGGCGCCCCCGCGCTCGCCGCCTCGGTGCGCAAGCTGCTGCGGGCCCCCGGCGTCCCCGTCCAGGACGTCCCCGACCGGGGCCTCGACCACGGCGCGTACGTACCCCTGGTCGAGATGTACCCGGAGGCCGACGTACCGGTGCTCCAGATATCCCTGCCGACCCTGGACCCGGCCCGGCTCATGGACATCGGCCGCAAGCTCGCCCCGCTGCGCGACGAGGGCGTCCTGATCGTCGGCAGCGGCTTCTTCACCCACAACCTGGCCGCCCTGCGGCACACCGGCCCCGGCGTCCCCGGCTGGTCGGCGGAGTTCGACGCGTGGGGCCGCGAGGCCCTGGCCGCCTCCGACGTCGACGCCCTGCTCGACTTCGAGTCCAAGTCCCCGGCGGGCCGCCTCGCCCACCCCCGTACGGAGCACTTCGCCCCGCTCTTCGTCACCCTCGGCGCCGCCGGAGCGGACCTGCCCGCCCAGCGCACCCCGGTGGACGGCTTCTGGATGGGCCTCTCGAAGCGCAGCCTCCAGTTCGGCTGATTTGTCACGAATTCGGCGTTCGATCGCCAGTCCAGGCAACCAGAAGCCGGCGGGCCCCGTCTTCAGGGTGGGAACGCGGTCGCAGGGTGTGTGACGGCAGTCACGCCGCCCGGCCGCCCGGTCGGCTCCGCCAGGGCCTCGGGTCCGGGCCTGACCTGCGCTTCTTCGGATTCTCGCGGTGCGCCGACGCCTCCCTGCGCGGGGATGGCGGGGCAGGATACTGCAAGATCTCGAAAAAGAGCGGGCGGCGTGGGAATTCTGTCCCGATTCCGGTCGTTGTTTCCTTCGGAAGCGGGCACTCGGGAGAGTGTCCGGGGACGCACCGCGACCGACACATCGCATCGCAAGGGAGCACGCATGGCAACCCGCGCCGTCGCCCGTCGTCAGTCCACGAGCAGCGCCCGCGCCGCGGGTGGGGAGATCGCAGACCGCGACCTGGTCGGCATGTACCTGGACGAGATCGCGCGCACCCCGCTGCTCGACGCCGCCAAGGAAGTGGAGCTCTCGCAGATCATCGAGGCGGGCGTCTACGCCCAGCAGATCCTCGACGATGCGATAGAGCGTGACGGGGACACCCCCGCGCGCGAGGAGCTGGAGGCCCTGGCCGCCGAGGGCGAGCGGGCCAAGGAAGTCTTCATCCGCTCCAACCTCCGCCTCGTCGTGGCCGTCGCCCGCCGCTACCCCCGCAGCGGGCTGCCCCTCCTCGACCTCATCCAGGAGGGCAACGCCGGCCTGGTCCGCGCCGTGGAGAAGTTCGACTACGCCAAGGGCTTCAAGTTCTCCACGTACGCCACGTGGTGGATCCGCCAGGCCATCACCCGCTCCATCGCCGACCAGTCCCGCACCATCCGCCTCCCCGTCCACCTGGTCGAGGAGCTCGGCCGGATCCGCCGGGTGCAGCGCGAGTTCAACCGGGAGAACGGCCGCGACCCGGAGCACGCCGAGATCGCCGCCGAGCTCGAATCCACGGAGAAGCGCGTCGGCGACGTACTGGACTGGGCGCGCGACCCGGTCAGCCTGAACATGTCGGTGGACGACGACGGCGACACCCAGTTCGGCGACCTGCTGGAGGACACCTCCGCGATCTCCCCCGAGCAGTCCGTCCTCTCGCTGCTGCGCAGCGAGGAGCTGGAGGACCTCCTCGGCAAGCTGGACCAGCGCACCGCCTCCATCATCAAGATGCGGTACGGCATCGAGGACGGCCGTGAACGGACCCTCACGGAGGTCGGCAAGCAGCACGGCCTGACCCGTGAAAGGATTCGACAGATCGAGAAGCACGCACTGCTCGAACTGAAGCGCATGGCCCGCGACACCGGCTTCGACGCCGTGGCCTGACCCGGCCCGCGTCCAGCCCCCCGTACGAGCCCCGGCACCTAACCCCCCCCAGGTGCCGGGGCTCCCTCGCGTCCGGCCCCGCCTCAGGCCCCCGCGCCACCCGCCCCCGCCGACAGCCGCTCCGCCAGCGTCCGCGTGCTGCGCACCAGGAAATCCGGCCCGTGCACCGTGAACGGCAGCCCCGTCAGCGCCAGCCGCGCCGCCACCCACTCCGGGGAGTCCCCGCTCTCGAAGCGCACCCGGGACCCGCCCTCCTCCGCCTCGGCCGCCTCGCGCAGCCACCCCGGCAGCTCCCGCGCGGGCGCGGCGAAGGACACGTCGACCGGGTACGTCTCCCCGCCCCGCAGCCCGCGCCGCACGAACTCGGCCGCCTCCATCGGCAGCTCCCTCGGCGTGAACCGGGCCCCCGTCGCGAACGGCTCGCTCACCCGGTCCACCCGGAAGGTGCGCCAGTCCTCCCGCTCCAGGTCGTACGCGACCAGGTACCAGCGGCTCCCGGTGCTCACCAGCCGGTACGGCTCCACCAGCCGCCGCGAGTCCACCCCGTCCCGGGCCCGGTAGGCGAACCGCAGCCGCTCCGGACCCGCCACCGCCCCGGCCATCGCCGTCAGCGTGCGCGGGTCCACGCTCGCCCCGTCGCCCCGCGTCACCGCGACCGTGGCCGACTGCAGGGCCCCCACCCGGTGCCGCAGCCGGGACGGAAGCACCTGTTCCAGCTTCGCGAGGGCCCGTACGGAGGCCTCCTCGACCCCCTCGATGGCATGGCCGGCCCCCGCCCGCAGCCCCACCGCGATGGCCACCGCCTCCTCGTCGTCGAGCAGCAGCGGGGGCATCGCCGCGCCCGCCACCAGCCGGTACCCGCCCTCCGCGCCCATCGTGGCCTCCACCGGGTACCCCAGCTCCCGGAGCCGGTCGATGTCCCGCCGGATCGTCCGCGCGCTCACCCGCAGCCGCTGGGCCAGTTCGCTGCCCGGCCACTCGCGCGGGGTCTGGAGCAGGGACAGCAGGGTGAGCAGGCGGCCCGGGGTGTCGTTCATGATTCAAGATTGCCAGGGAAATAGGACACCGATTGACCTACATCCCGTCTAGGTTTCTCTCCATGAGCACCGAGACGTCCCAGACATCGCCCGAAAGAAAGAACGGGCCCGTACGAGAAGAGCGGAACGCACCCGCGGAAGCACCGGACGCGACAGCCCCGCACGACGCCCCCCACGAGGCCCCCGCGGACCGCCGCCGCTGGCTGGCGCTCGCCATCGTCATGACCGCGGCCTTCATGGACCTGGTCGACGTCACCATCGTCAACATCGCGATACCCAGCATGCGCCAGGACTTCGGCGCCTCCACCAGCGCGATCCAGTGGATCACCGCCGGATACGCCCTGGCCTTCGCCGCCGGCCTGATCACGGGTGGCCGTCTCGGTGACATCTACGGGCGCAAGCGCCTCTTCCTCATCGGCATCGCCGGCTTCACGGCCGCCTCGCTGCTCTGCGGCATCGCCGCCGACCCCTCCATGCTCGTCGCCTCCCGCATCCTCCAGGGCGGTATGGCGGCCATGATGGTCCCGCAGGTCCTGTCGATCATCCACGTCACCTTCCCGCCGCACGAGCGCGGCAAGGTCTTCGGCATGTTCGGCGCGATCGTCGGCCTCGGCGCCGTCTCCGGCCCGATGCTCGGCGCCCTGCTCACCGAGTGGAACGTCTTCGGCCTCGAATGGCGCCCGATCTTCCTGATCAACCTGCCCGTCGGCATCGCCGGCGTGCTCCTGGGCCGCAAGTTCATCAGCGAGTCCAAGGCCCCCAAGGCCCTGCGCCTCGACCTGGTCGGCGTGGTCCTCGCCACCCTCGCCCTGGTCATGCTGATCTTCCCGCTGACCCACGGCCGGGAGAACGACTGGCCGCTGTGGGGCTTCGTCTGCATGATCGCGTCTCCGTTCGTCTTCGCCGCCTTCATCGCCTACGAGCGCCACAAGATCCGCAAGGACGGCTCGCCGCTCGTCGAGCTCTCCCTCTTCAAGGTCAAGAGCTTCGCCGGCGGCATCGCCGTCCAGCTCACCTTCGGCATCGCGACCGGGATCTTCTTCCTGGTCTGGACGCTGTACATGCAGATGGGCCTCGGCTGGAGCGCCCTGCGCGCCGGCACCACCGGCATCCCCTTCTCCATCGCCGTCTCGGCGGCGGCGGGCATCTCGGTCCAGAAGCTGGTCCCGCGCTTCGGCCGCAAGGTGCTCCAGGCCGGCGCGCTGACCATGGCCGCGGGCCTGCTCCTCTACATCTGGGAGTCCGACCACTACGGCATGGGCATCGCCTCCTGGCAGATGGCGGCCCCGCTGGTCGTCATGGGCGTCGGCATGGGCCTGATCGTGGCCCCGCTGACCGACACCGTGCTCTCCCAGGTCCCGCGCGAGCACGCCGGATCCGCCTCCGGCCTGATCAACACCACCGGCCAGATGGGCAACGCCCTCGGCCTCGGCCTGACCTCGGTGGTCTTCTTCGGGATGATCGACGACGACATGGTCTTCGGCCCTCCCTACGTCGAGGCCTTCCGCAGCGCGCTGTGGTGGGTCGTGGCGGTGCTCGTCGTGATCTTCGCGGTGATGTTCATGCTGCCGCGCAAGCAGGTCCCGATGGCCGAGCGCGAGGGCGGCGCCGAGGGCGCGGCCGAGCCCGGCGACCTGACCCCGGAGAAGGTCCCGGCCGTCTAGCCGCTCGCTCCCCAGGTTCACGGACATGCCCGCCTCCTTTGGCGGGCATGTCCGTTTTCCTTTGTTTTTGTCCGCAATCGGGCGTACGGTAGGGGAAACCCATGGAAACGGGCATCGAACGGACGTAAACCCACATGTACGCACCCGAGCGCCAGCAGGAGATCCTCCGCCTCGCCCGCGAGGCCGGCCGGGTCGAGGTCGTCCTCCTCGCCGAGCGTTTCCAGGTCACCGCCGAGACCGTACGCCGCGATCTGACGGCCCTCGACCGCTCCGGGCTGCTCCGCCGCGTGCACGGCGGCGCCGTCCCCGCCGGCCGGCTCGGCTTCGAGCCCGACCTCACCGCCCGCGAGGCCACCGCCGCCGACGAGAAGGACCGCATCGCGGCCGCCGCCCTCGCCGAAGTCCCCGCCGGCGGCAGCGTCATCCTCGACGCGGGCAGCACCGTCGGCCGCCTCGCGGCCGCCCTCCCCGTCGAGACCGCGCTCACCGTGGTCACCCACGCCCTGCCCGTCGCCGCCCGCCTCACCGACCACACCGGCATCGACCTCCACCTGGTCGGAGGCCGGGTCCGGCACCGCACCCGCGCCGCCGTCGACGCCTGGGCGCTGCGCTCATACGCCGAGATCCACGCCGACGTGCTCTTCCTCGCCACCAACGGCTTCACCGCCGAAGGCGGCCTGACCACCCCCGACCTGGCCGAGGCCGCCGTCAAACGCGCCGCCATCGCCGCGGCCCGCCGCGTGGTGCTGCTCGCCGACTCGGCCAAGGCCGGCCAGGAACGCTTCGCCCGCTTCGGCTCCTTCGCGGACGTGGACCTGCTCATCACCGACACCGGGCTCGCCCCGGCCCACAAGGCGGCGATCGAGGCCGCCGGTACGGAAGTTGCGCTCGTATGATCCTGACCGTCACCCCCAACCCCTCCCTCGACCAGACCTACGAGGTCCCCTCGCTGGATCCTGGCCGGGTGCTCCGCGCCACCGCCGACCGGGTCGACCCCGGCGGCAAGGGGGTCAACGTCTCGCGGGCCGTCGCCGCGGCCGGCGTCCGCACCACGGCCGTCCTCCCGCTCGGCGGCTCTCCCGGCACCCTGCTCGCCGAACTCCTGGCCGCACAGGGCGTGGACGTCACCGCCGTCTCCATCGCCGGGCAGACCCGCTCGAACATCTCCCTCGTGGAATCCGACGGCACCCTCACGAAGATCAACGCGGCGGGTCCGGAGCTCTCGCCCGAGGAATCGGCCCTCCTCCTCGCCACCGTCCGCACCTGCGTGGGCGACCCCGCCTGGATCGCCTGCTGCGGCAGCCTGCCTCCCGGCCTGCGGCCCGAGTGGTACGCCGAACTCGTCGCCCACGCGCGCGAGGCGGGTGCCCGCGTGGCCCTCGACACCTCCGGCCCGGCCCTGCTCGCCGCCCTGCGGGCCCGCCCGGACGTCATCAAGCCGAACGCGGCGGAACTCGCCGGGGCGGTGGGCCGCCCCCTGGCCAGCCTCGGGGACGCCGTCAAGGCCGCCGAGGAACTCATCGGCCGGGGCGCGGGCGCGGTACTGGCCTCCCTCGGCGCGGACGGCCAGCTCCTGGTCTCCCCGGAGGGCGTCTTCCACGGCACCGCCCCCGTCACCACGGTCCGCAGCGACGTCGGCGCGGGCGACGCCTCCCTGGCCGGATTCCTGATCGCGGGCGGCACCGGCCCCGCCGCCCTCGCCTCCGCCCTGGCCCACGGGGCGGCCGCCGTACAACTGCCCGGCAGCGTCATGCCGACCCCCGCGGACCTGCGCCCGGACGAGGTCCGGGTCACCGCCGACCCGCCGCTGGACCGGCCCCTGACCACGGCCTGAGCACGGCCGGGGCCGCCGGGGCCGACGCGCCGGCGGCCCGTACCGCCGTACCGGACGTACTAGCGGACCCGCGTGCGCAGTTCCATCGCCCCGCGCGCGGCGGCCTCGCTCTCGTAGACCTCGCACATGTGCCGCCCGTCCGGCGTCGCCGTGTGCTCGACCTCCCACAGGCTGAGCTCGGTTCCGTCGAGCAGCACGAACGAGTGCTCGTACAGGCTGAATCCGGCGTCCCGGCCGTCGGCCAGGCACTGCCGGCCGCCGAACGCCTGGGTGATCTGGTGCGCGTACGCCGAGCGCAGCAGCGTCGCCATCCCCTCCCCGGGGCGGTCGGCGTTCTCCGCGCGGCGCAGCACCCGGCGGGCGTGGTCGGCGGACTGCTCCACCGTGTACTCGCGGTGCCGCCGCTGCGGGCCCGAAGCCGCGAACAGGGCGCCGAGGACCGCCAGATCGCTCTCGGCCCCGCTCTCCCCCTCGCCCTCCCCGAACAGCGGCTCCAGCGCGGCGTCCGTCGGCACCTCGCCGAAGATCCGGGCCACCGCCAGCCGGAGCCCGCTCTTGCTCGCGTAGACCTCGCACCGCGTGCTCCGGTCGCCCTTCAGCCGGTAGGCCAGCTCCCAGAGCGACTCCGAGCCGCCGTCGGACAGCAGGTACGTGTGCCGGTGGGTCTCCCGCCACAGCCCGGCCGAGGGGCTGTGGTGCGTGGTGTACAGCGAAGAACTGTGGGCGAGCGCGGTGCCGAGGCGCTCCACCAAGTGGTCGGGCAGGTCGAAGGAGTTGAGGGCGCGGCCCAGGAGTCGCTCGAGGTGCGCCTCGGTTGTCTCGTACGGATCGCTCAAGGTGGGTCTCCAGGCCGTCGCAGCTTGTCACTTCGCGGAAGCACAACGTAGCCCCTGGCTCTGACATCACGTCCGGGGTTCGGTAAAACGTCCGGGAAGTATCAGGGGTTCCCGCCACCCCTTCAGGTCAACTTGCTGGGGTCTGCGCATGGTTGGCCCGGGTCTGTGCCGGTGCGGGGGAGTATGGGCCGCATGGCAACCAATACAGTGGGCGTCCCCCGGCAGCAGGGCGGCCCCCGCACCCGGCCCGAGGACGAACCGGCCGCCCCTTCCAGGGGGCTGGCCTGGCTGCTGGTGGTCACCGGGGCCGCCGGACTGCTGGCCTCCTGGGTGATCACCCTGGACAAGTTCCTCCTGCTGGAGGACCCGGACTTCAAGCCCGCCTGCAGCCTCAACCCCGTGGTCTCCTGCGGCAGCGTCATGAAGAGCGAGCAGGCCGCCGTCTTCGGCTTCCCCAATCCCATGCTCGGGCTGGTCGGCTACGCCGTCGTCGTCTGCGTGGGCGCGGGCCTGCTGGCCGGGGCCCGCCACCGGGGCTGGTTCTGGCTGGGTCTGAACGCCGGCACCCTCTTCGGCACGGGCTTCTGCGCCTGGCTGATGGTCCAGTCGCTCTACGAGATCAACGCCCTCTGCCTGTGGTGCTCCCTGGCCTGGGTGGCGACGCTGGTGATGTTCTGGGCGGTCACGGCGCACAACGTCCGCACCGGAGTCCTGCCCGCCCCCGGCCCGCTGCGGACCTTCTTCACCGATTTCGCCTGGGCCCCGCCCGCCGTGCACACCGGCGTGATCGCGATGCTGGTCCTGACCCGGTGGTGGGATTTCTGGACGGGCTGAGCGGGCCGCCCGCGGACGTGCGAGGGCCCCGGCGGCCGGAGGCTGCCGGGGCCCTCGTCGCTCGGGGGAGCGGGAGATCAGCTGCCGACGGAGGCGTTGCCGGACAGGACCGGGATGTTGTCCAGGATGTGCGAGAGCGGCTCGTCGCCCTTGGCCTGGGTGGAGTTCTCGGTGCACTGCTGGTTCTGCG
>NZ_JBHWBP010000019.1:0-45733 GCF_042735575.1 Streptomyces sp. NPDC059564
CCCGCAGCACCCCTACACCAGGGCGCTGCTGTCCGCCGTCCCGCTGCCCGACCCGGCGGCGGAGCGGCGGCGCGAGCGGATCGTGCTGCTCGGCGACCCGCCGAGCCCGGCCGCCCCGCCCCCGGGCTGCACCTTCCACCCGCGCTGCCCCAAGGCGCGGGACATCTGCCGCACCGAGCGGCCGTTGTTGCAGCTCGCCGCTTCGAGAGAGGTGGCCTGTCACTTCCCGGGTGACTGACGGGGATCACGGGAAGAAAGGAGGGCCCCGCGGCCAATGGCGTCCGCGGGGCCCTTCCGTGTTCTGGCTAAGCCAGTTCGCGGCGGAAGAAGGCCAGTTCCTGGGCCATCACCTTCTCCCGGGTGCCGCCCGGGGTCATGTGGGTGACGCCCGGCAGGGCCAGCAGCTGGTGGGGGCGGCCCGCGTCGGTCAGGGCCCGGGACAGGCGCAGGGTGTGCGCCGGGTGGACGTTGTCGTCTGCCAGGCCCGTGACCAGCAGCAACGGGCGGGTCAGGCCCGGCGCGTCGGCGATCAGGGAGTCCCGCTCGTACACCTCCGGATGCTCCTGGGGCAGGCCCAGGTACCGCTCGGTGTACGCCGTGTCGTAGTGGCGGAAGTCGGTCGGCGCGGCCCCGGCGGCCGCCGCGTGGAAGACGTCCGGGCGGCGCAGCACCGCCATCGCCGCCAGGTAGCCGCCGTAGGACCAGCCGCGGACGCCGACCCGGCCGAGGTCGAGGTCGGGGTGGCGGGCGCCGAGTGCCCGGAGGGCGGCGACCTGGTCCTCCAGGGTGACCTCGGAGAAGCCCCCGCGCACGGCGTGGGTGAAGGCGGGCGAGACGTACGGGGTGCCCCGGTTGTCGGCGGTGACCACCGCGAAGCCCTGGTCGGCCCACCACTGCCGGGCCTGCCAGCGGCGCGGCTCGGCGGACACGTCCTGGAAGCCGGGGCCGCCGTAGCTGTCCATCAGGACGGGCAGCCGCCGCCCGGGGACGTGGTCGCGGGGCAGCACGAGGGCGGTGGGGACGCCGTGCTCGGTGACCCGCTCCAGTACGGGGACCACCCGGTACGGCAGCGGGGCCGAAAGGTCGGCGGGGCTGGACTCCCGCCCGTCGGGGGTGCGTACGGTACGCCGGAACCCCGTCGGGGTCGAACCGTCGGCGGAGGTCAGCAGCAGCGTCCCGGCGGAGGCCTGTACGGAGTGCACGCCGGGCCCGTCGGCGAGCGGGGCGAGCGATCCGGTGCCGGGGTCCAGCAGCAGCACCTGCTGCTCGGCGGGGTCGCGCAGTCCGGCCTCGATCAGCAGCCGGCCCTCGTGGACGCCGGCCACCCGGCGGACCTGGATCCCGTCGCCGGTGAGCGGCTTCCCGTCGAGGGCGAGGCCGCGCGCGACGCCGCCGGGGGTGTCGGCGGCGGTGAGCATCCGCCCGTCGGGCAGCCGGGCCGGGGTGCCCGGCAGCAGCGGGTCCACCCAGTCGGGGTGCGTGGTGCGCGACAGCTCCCGGGTGCGGCCGGTGGCGGGGTCGGCGCTGAGCAGCAGGACGTTCCGCTGGAGCCGGTCCTGGACGGTCAGCAGGATCTCGGTGCCGGACTCCCAGCCCGCCTCCGAGACGTACGGGTACTGCGCCGCGTCCCAGTCGAGCCGTACGCGGGCGCCTTCGCCCGGCCCGAGCACCCACAGCTGTACGTCGGCGTTGGGGCCGCCGGCCTCGGGGTACGCGAAGTCCTCGGCGGCCCGTTCGGGGTGCTCGGGGTCCGCGAACCAGCGCCGCGGCAGGGCGCTCTCGTCGACCCGGGCGGCGAGCAGGGTCTCCCCGTCCGGGGACCACCAGTGGCCGCGGGCGCGCCCGAGCTCCTCGGCGGCGGCGAACTCGCAGACGCCCCAGCGGGCCCCGTCGTCGGGGCTGACCCGGCCGCCCGGGGCCACGTACAGGGCGTCGTCCGCGACGTACGCGGTGCGCGAGCCGTCGGCGTTGGGACGCGGGTCCAGGGCCGGTCCGGCGGTCGGGATCTCCACGGGCCCGTCGGCGCGGTCCGAGGTGACTCCGTAGAGCCGCCCGTAGAGGGGGAAGACGGCGCGGCGGCCGTCGCCGGAGAGCGCGTACGAGCCGATCCCGGCGGCGACGAGCCGGATCCGCTCGCGCAGGCGCCGCTCGGCGACGGGCAGTTCACCGGGCTCGGGGGCCAGGGCGCGGGGGTCGGCGAGCGGGGTTTCGGCGCCGGTGGCGGTGTCGAGCACCCAGAGGCCTTCGAACGGGTCGGTGGGACCGGTCGAGCGCAGGAACCACAGGAGGCGGCCCTCGTCGCCGAACGAGAAGGCGCGGGGCGCTCCGTGGGTGAACCGGGCCGTGTCGGCGGAGAGCCTGAGGAAGTCGTCCATGATCTCAGTGTGGCATGTGAAATATCACATGGCCTATAGGTGGTGGAGACTAGGCCGTTCGAGTGGTGACCCTCCATGTGCGGGCATAGCGTCGACTAGTGGACCCGAACGCACTGCCGACCACCAACGGGACCGACGGCAAGGTCCGAGGGAGCGGAAACGCGCTGGCCCTGTTCGTCATCGCCTCCTGCCAGCTCATGGTCGTTCTCGACATCACCATCGTGAACATCGCGCTACCACACATCCAGACAGCCCTCGACTTCTCGACCGAGAGCCTGTCCTGGGTGGTCAGCGCCTACACCCTCACCTTCGGCGGACTGCTCCTCCTCGGCGGCCGGGCGGGCGACATCCTCGGCAGACGGCGCGTCTTCGTCTTCGGCGTCCTCCTCTTCGGCCTGGCCTCCCTCCTCGGCGGCCTCGCCCAGAACGAAGGCCAGCTGCTGGCCGCCCGCGCCCTGCAGGGCGTCGGCGGCGCCATCGCCTCGCCGACCGCGCTCGCCCTGATCAGCACCACCTTCCGCGAAGGCCCGGCCCGCAACCGGGCCTTCGGCGTGTTCGCCGCCGTCTCGGCGGCCGGCGGCGCGATCGGCGTCCTCGCGGGCGGCGTTCTCGTCGAGTGGCTCGACTGGCGCTGGGTGTTCTTCGTCAACGTCCCCATCGCCCTGGTGATCGCGCTGCTCGCCTTCCGCGTCATCCGTGAATCCGAGCGCCACCCCGGACACTTCGACCTCGCGGGCGCGCTCCTGTCCACCCTGGGCATGGTCGCCCTCGTCTACGGGTTCATCCGCGCGGCCCAGGAGGGCTGGGGCGACACGTACACGATCGTCTCCTTCGCCGCCGCCGTGGTCCTGCTCACCCTCTTCGTCCTCAACGAGCTGCGCTCGCCCCGGCCGATCACCCCGCTGCACATGTTCGCCGACCGCAACCGGGCCGGCACCTACGGGATGATGCTCTTCCTGGCCTGCGCGATCTTCGGGATGTTCTTCTTCCTGACCCTCTTCGTGCAGAACGTCCTCGGCTTCAACCCGCTGCGGGCCGGCCTCGCCTTCCTCCCGGTCAGCGTGATGATCGCGCTCGCCGCCGGCACCGCCTCGCAACTGCTCCCGAAGCTGGGGCCCAAGCCCTTCATGGTCACCGGCGCGCTGTGCTGCGCGGCCGGGCTGGCCTGGCTGACCCGGATCGACATCCACTCCACGTACCTGGGCAGCGTCCTCGGACCGATGCTGGTCTTCGCCACCGGCATGGGCCTGCAGTTCGTCTCGCTGACCCTGATGGCCCTGTCCAACGTGCCCGACCGGGAGTCGGGCGCCGCGTCCGGGCTGCTCAACACGATGCAGCAGGTGGGCGGCTCGCTCGGGCTGTCCATCCTGGTGACCGTGTTCGGCACGGCCAGCCGCAACGAGGCCAAGGACCAGGTCCCGGACTTCCTGCGGACCTCCACCCCCGAGCAGAAGCTCTTCTTCGCGCGCACCCACCAGCTCCCTAAACCCTGGGCCGACCAGGTGCTCACCTCCGGTGTGAGCACGGCCTTCGTGGCGGCCTCGCTGTTCACCCTGGCCGGCGCGGCGATCGCACTGTTCGTGATCCAGGTCCGGCCCTCGGACCTGATGCGGCTCCAGGGCAACCACCCCCCGGTGGCCGCCCAGGAGGAGACCGGCGGGTAGGGTCGTCGATCATTCGCATCCCGGGGGGAAACCGATGCTTCGATCCACCATGGCCCGACGGGCCGTGACCGCCGCCCTGACCCTGACGCTGGCCGGGCTCACCGCCGCCTGCGGCGACGACACCCCGCCGAAGGCCTCCCCGGCCCCGTCGTCGGCCGCGTCCAGCCCGTCCGCGCCGGACTCGTCCGCATCGTCCGCCGTGACCGCTTCGCCTTCGGCCGGGGTGCCCGGGAGCACCCCCGCCATGTCACCGCCCGCCACCGCTCCGGCCGGTGATGGCCTGCCCACCACGGCCCCGGAGAAGGTCCGGGACGCCTTCGCGGGCCTCCAGGCCACCCTGGGCGAGTCCTGCACCCCGGGCAACTGCGCCTACTTCCTCGGCCGGGTCCACGACGAACTCCACCGGATGGACCGCGCGATGAAGGCCGACCCGAAGGGCCCGGGCCACTTCCCCGAGCCGATCGCGGCCATCGTGAAGCTCGACGAGGAGCTCGGCGGCGACCGGACCTTCGAGAACCTGAAGAAGCACCAGAGCACCCTGATCGCCACCCGCGACGAGATCAACACCTGGATGCAGGACCACCCCGACGACTACCGCTGAGCCCGCCTCAGGGCCGCGTGCGGCGGATCCGGCAGCGCGCCGGGCCCGTCGCTCGCAGGGTGATCCCCGTGTGGACCGGCACCTCGGTGTCCACCGCCTCGAACTCGTAGGCGCGCAGGATCATCGCCAGCGCGATCACCGACTCCAGCATCGAGAAGTGCTGCCCGATGCAGGCGCGCGGGCCCCCGCCGAACGGGAACCAGGCGTACCGGGGCCGGCCGGCCTCCGCCTCCGGGGCGAACCGCCCGGGGTCGAACCGGTCCGGATCGGGCCAGTAGGCGGGGTGGCGGTGCGTCACCCAGGGGGCCAGGATCACATCGGCGCCAGCCGGGACGACGTGCCCCCCGATCTCGGTGGCGGCGACGGCCTTGCGCCCGATCACCGGGGCGGCCGGATAGAGCCGCATCGCCTCCTTGAGCACCTGCGTGAGGTACGGGAGCCGGTCGAGGTCGGCGGCCCCGGGCGTCCGGTCGCCCAGCACCCGGGAGATCTCCTCGCGGGCCCGCGCCTGCTCCTCGGGGTGACGGCCGACCAGGTGCAGGGCGAAGCCCAGTGAGGTCGCGGTCGTCTCGTGGCCGGCCAGCAGGAAGATCAGCACCTGGTCGCGCAGTTCGGCCGCGTCGAAGCCGGTGCCGTCCGCGCCCTCGGCCGCGGCGAGCAGGGTCAGCAGGTCCTCGCCGCCCTCCGCGTCCGCGGCGGGCGCCTTCCCGCGCGCCGCGATGATCCCGTCGCAGACGGCGTACAGCTCGTCCATCGCCGCGGCCGCCCGCCGGTTGCCCGGGGTCGGCCAGCCGCGCGGGATGTTGGCGGGGGAGTAGCCGCGGCGCAGCACGTACTCCGTGATGACCGGAAAGCACCGGTCGACGACGTCCACGGTGGCGTCCACATCGGTCCCGAACAGGATCCGCGCCACGGCGCGCAGCGCCAGGTGCGTCATCTCGGCGGCGACGTCCACGATCCCGTCCCGAGCCTCCGCCCAGGCCGCCAGGGTGCCTTCGGTCTCGTCGGCGACGGCCCCGGCGTAGCCGTCGACCCGCTTGCGGGTGAAGAGGGGCTGCACGAGCCGGCGCTGGCGCAGGTAGTCCTCGTCCTGGCTGGTCAGCAGACCGTTGCCGAAGGAGTCCCGGACCTCCTGGTAGAAGGCGTTGTCCTTGCGGAAGTTGGCCGATTCGGAGGCCAGCACCTGCTGGGCGCCCTCCGCCGAGAACACGCAGTACAGCTCGGCGCGCAGGCCGGGCGGGCCGGCGGAGATCCGTACGACGTCCCCGTGCCGCTGCCGGGCGCGCAGATAGGTCCCGAGCGAGTCCGATTTCAGGTCGAAGAGGGACCCGAGCAGCGGAACCCCTTCCAGCCCCGGGATCCCCGCGTCCGCTTCCACTGTCATGGCCGTCCCCCTGACGCCGAACCGATGGGCCGATTCTGCCGGGACGGTACCGCCCCGGGCCAGCGCTCACTGGCCATCCGGCCGGATATCGACACCGGCCCGCGCCGGGCGGCTCTCAGGGGGTCTCCATGTACGCGACCCGCCCGTCCCGGCGTGCCGCCTCGATCACCTTCAGCCGGGCGAAGTTCCGGGGCGTCATCATCTCCTCCCACTCCGCCATGGAGTGGACCCGCACCTCGCTGTGCTCCGCCGGGTCCAGGACGAAGGCGGCGATCCGGTCGTCGGTGAGCGTGCCGCCGTCGAAGATGAAGCCGATGTGGTTCGAGGGCCAGGCCTCGCCCTGGTGCCCGATGAAGTGCGTCCCCAGCAGCTTCGGCTCCCCGCCGAAGACCATCCCGGTCTCCTCCAGGCACTCCCGTACGGCGCACTGCCAGGGGGTCTCCCCGGGATCCATGTTCCCGCCGGGCCACTGCCACGGCTCGTGCGCATAGGTGGCGCGCAGCTGCACGGGCCGCCCCGCCGTGTCGGTGAAGTACAGGCAGGCGTAGCTGGTCGCCTGGGCGATGGTCTTGATGTACTCCGCGGGCGGAAGCCAGCCCTGAGCCATGCGAACCCCTCTCCGAGCCGGTGCCGGACGTTCCCGATCATCCCATCCCGCCCCCGGCTCGGCGGGGGCTTCGCGCACGCGGGAGGCCCCCTCGTTCTCCGTGGAGTACGAGGGGGCCTCGGGCGGTTCACCGGTTCGGCCGTATCCGGCCGGAGATGTCCTAGATGTCGCGGAAGATCTCGATCTGTGCGCCGACGGAGTTGAGGCGCTCGGCGAGTTCCTCGTAGCCGCGGTTGATGACGTAGACGTTGCGCAGGACCGAGGTGCCCTCCGCGGCCATCATGGCGAGGAGGACGACCACCGCGGGGCGCAGGGCCGGCGGGCACATCATCTCGGCGGCGCGCCAGCGGGTGGGGCCCTCGACCAGGACGCGGTGCGGGTCCAGGAGCTGGAGGCGGCCGCCGAGGCGGTTGAGGTCGGTCAGGTAGATGGCCCGGTTGTCGTACACCCAGTCGTGGATCAGGGTCTGGCCCTGGGCGACGGCGGCGATGGCGGCGAAGAACGGGACGTTGTCGATGTTCAGCCCGGGGAAGGGCATCGGGTGGATCTTGTCGATCGGCGCTTCGAGCTTGGAGGGGCGGACCGTGAGGTCGACCAGGCGGGTGCGGCCGTTGTCGGCCACGTATTCCGCCGAGCGGTCGTGGTCGAGGCCCATCTCCTCCAGGACCGCGAGCTCGATCTCCATGAACTCGATCGGGACCCGGCGGATCGTCAGCTCCGACTCGGTGACGACCGCGGCGGCCAGCAGGCTCATCGCCTCGACCGGGTCCTCGGAGGGGGAGTAGTCCACGTCGACGTCGATGACGGGGACGCCGTGGACGGTGAGCGTGGTGGTGCCGATGCCCTCGACCTTGACGCCGAGCGCCTCCAGGAAGAAGCACAGGTCCTGGACCATGTAGTTGGAGGAGGCGTTGCGGATGACCGAGACGCCGTCGTGGCGGGCAGCGGCCAGCAGCGCGTTCTCGGTGACCGTGTCCCCCCGCTCGGTCAGCACGATCGGGCGGTCGGGGGAGACCCCGGCCTCGACCTGCGCGTGGTAGATGCCCTCGGTCGCGGTGATGTCCAGGCCGAAGCGGCGCAGGGCGATCATGTGCGGCTCGATGGTGCGGGTGCCGAGGTCGCAGCCGCCGGCGTACGGCAGGCGGAAGTGGTCCATCCGGTGCAGCAGCGGGCCGAGGAACATGATGATGCTGCGGGTGCGGCGGGCCGCGTCCGCGTCCATGGCGTCCATGTCGAGGCGGACCGGCGGGACGATCTCCAGGTCGACGCCCTCGTTGATCCAGCGGGTGCGGACACCGATGGAGTTGAGGACCTCGAGGAGCCGGTAGACCTCCTCGATGCGCGCCACCCGGCGCAGCACCGTCCGGCCCTTGTTGAGGAGCGAGGCGCACAGCAGGGCCACGCACGCGTTCTTGCTCGTCTTGACGTCGATGGCACCGGACAGGCGGCGGCCGCCGACGACGCGCAGGTGCATCGGCCCGGCGTAGCCCAGAGAGACGATCTCGCTGTCGAGAGCTTCACCGATTCGGGCGATCATCTCAAGGCTGATGTTCTGGTTGCCGCGTTCGATGCGGTTCACAGCGCTCTGGCTGGTGCCGAGTGCGTCGGCGAGCTGACTCTGTGTCCAGCCGCGGTGCTGCCGGGCGTCACGGATGAGCTTGCCGATGCGTACGAGGTAGTCGTCTGCCATGGGTGCAAGGTATCTCAGATATGAGATGGCGCTCGCGCCGGGTGCGGCAGACGGGTGTTACTCATCGTCAGATCGCATCTCCGGGCCGGTGGGCGCCTTCAGGGCGCGCGGAAGCGGCCGCGCGATGGATCGCTCCGGCGGGCCGCGAGCGGCGGGCCTCGTCCCGGCGCCCGGACATGTACTAGAGTTATCTCGACATCGAGATATCTGCCGAAGGCGCACCGCAGCCGCCCCCGCTGGTAAGGGTTACCTAACTTAGCCTTACCTTAGCGGATTGGCCAGAGGGTGTGGCGGCAGGATTGCGGTTATACGCGCGAAAATCATGCATGAAGGAGACTGTCGTGTCGGCGAACAGCTTCGACGCCCGCAGCACGCTGCAGGTGGGCGACGAGTCGTACGAGATCTTCAAGCTGGACAAGGTCGAGGGCTCCGCCCGCCTTCCCTACAGCCTGAAGGTCCTGCTGGAGAACCTGCTCCGTACCGAGGACGGCGCGAACATCACCGCCGACCACATCCGGTCGCTCGGCAACTGGGACTCCCAGGCGCAGCCCAGCGAGGAGATCCAGTTCACGCCGGCCCGCGTGATCATGCAGGACTTCACCGGCGTTCCCTGCGTCGTGGACCTCGCCACCATGCGCGAGGCCGTGAAGGCCCTCGGCGGCGACCCGGCGAAGATCAACCCGCTCTCGCCCGCCGAGATGGTCATCGACCACTCGGTCATCGCCGACAAGTTCGGCACGAAGGACGCCTTCGCGCAGAACGTGGAGCTGGAGTACGGCCGCAACAAGGAGCGCTACCAGTTCCTGCGCTGGGGCCAGACCGCCTTCGACGACTTCAAGGTCGTCCCCCCGGGCACCGGCATCGTCCACCAGGTCAACATCGAGCACCTGGCCCGCACGGTCATGGTCCGCGGTGGCCAGGCGTACCCCGACACCCTCGTCGGCACCGACTCGCACACCACCATGGTCAACGGCCTGGGCGTGCTGGGCTGGGGCGTCGGCGGCATCGAGGCCGAGGCCGCGATGCTCGGCCAGCCGGTCTCCATGCTGATCCCGCGCGTCGTCGGCTTCAAGCTGACCGGCGAGCTGCCGACCGGCACCACCGCCACCGACCTCGTGCTGACCATCACCGAGATGCTCCGCAAGCACGGCGTCGTCGGCAAGTTCGTCGAGTTCTACGGTGAGGGCGTCGCCGCCACCTCCCTCGCGAACCGCGCCACCATCGGCAACATGTCGCCGGAGTTCGGTTCCACCGCCGCGATCTTCCCGATCGACGACGAGACCCTGAAGTACCTGCGCCTGACCGGCCGCGACGCCCAGCAGGTCGCCCTCGTCGAGGCGTACGCCAAGGCCCAGGGCCTGTGGCTGGACCCGGCCGCCGAGCCGGACTTCTCCGAGAAGCTGGAGCTCGACCTCTCCACGGTCGTCCCCTCCATCGCCGGCCCGAAGCGCCCGCAGGACCGCATCGTCCTCGCGAACGCCTCCCAGCAGTTCGCCCTGGACGTGCGCAACTACGTCGAGGACGACGACGAGGCGGGCAAGGAGTCCTTCCCGGCCTCCGACGCCCCGGCCTCCGCCAACGGCGTGCCGAGCCGCCCGACCCAGGTCACCCTGGCCGACGGCACCTCCTTCGAGATCGACCACGGCGCCGTCACCGTCGCCGCGATCACCTCCTGCACCAACACCTCGAACCCCTACGTCATGGTCGCCGCGGCGCTCGTGGCCAAGAAGGCGGTCGAGAAGGGCCTGACCCGCAAGCCGTGGGTCAAGACCACCCTGGCCCCGGGCTCGAAGGTCGTCACCGACTACTTCGACAAGGCCGGCCTGACCCCGTACCTCGACAAGATGGGCTTCAACCTCGTCGGGTACGGCTGCACCACCTGCATCGGCAACTCCGGTCCGCTGGACGAGGAGATCTCGAAGGCGATCAACGAGCACGACCTCGCGGTCACCTCGGTCCTCTCGGGCAACCGCAACTTCGAGGGCCGCATCAACCCCGACGTCAAGATGAACTACCTGGCCTCCCCGCCGCTGGTCGTCGCGTACGCCATCGCGGGCTCCATGAAGGTGGACGTCACCCGGGACGCCATCGGCACGGACACCGAGGGCAAGCCGGTCTTCCTCGCGGACATCTGGCCCTCCGAGGCCGAGGTCAACGACGTCGTGGCGAACGCCATCGGCGAGGACATGTTCAGCAAGTCCTACCAGGACGTCTTCGCGGGCGACGCCCAGTGGCAGGCGCTGTCGATCCCGACGGGCAACACCTTCGAGTGGGACCCGCAGTCGACCTACGTGCGCAAGCCCCCTTACTTCGAGGGCATGACGATGGAGACCACCCCGGTCTCCGACATCGCCGGCGCCCGCGTCCTGGCGAAGCTGGGCGACTCGGTCACCACCGACCACATCTCCCCGGCCGGTGCGATCAAGGCCGACACCCCGGCCGGCAAGTACCTCACGGAGCACGGCGTCGAGCGCCGCGACTTCAACAGCTACGGCTCGCGCCGCGGCAACCACGAGGTCATGATCCGCGGTACCTTCGCCAACATCCGCCTGCGCAACCAGATCGCGGCGGGCACCGAGGGCGGCTTCACCCGCGACTTCACCGTCGAGGGCGCGCCGGTCTCCTTCATCTACGACGCCTCCCAGAACTACCAGGCCGCCGGCATCCCGCTGGTCATCCTGGCGGGCAAGGAGTACGGCTCGGGCTCGTCCCGCGACTGGGCCGCCAAGGGCACCGCGCTGCTCGGCGTCAAGGCCGTCATCGCCGAGTCCTACGAGCGCATCCACCGCTCCAACCTGATCGGCATGGGCGTCCTGCCCCTGCAGTTCCCCGAGGGCGTCACGGCCGCCTCGCTGGGCCTCACCGGCGAGGAGACCTTCTCCTTCACCGGTGTGGAGGAGCTGAACAACGGCACCACCCCGCGCACGGTCAAGGTCACCACCGACACCGGTGTCGAGTTCGACGCGGTCGTCCGCATCGACACGCCGGGTGAGGCGGACTACTACCGCAACGGCGGCATCATGCAGTACGTGCTCCGGAACCTGATCCGCGGCTAGTCACCGCTGAGCACATCGGCACCAAAGGGCCGTATCCCCGTTAAGGGGGTACGGCCCTTCCGTTTTGCCGGGCAGGGTCCAGGTTTCGGGGAGGTCTCAACTCGGAAAAGCTGACGGACATCCGTGTGCATGATCTTGCTCACACGAGCGGAAGTGGACTATACCTGTGCCCGTCCGGATCACCGCGGTACGAGCGGCTCCGGGCCGGGGGATGGGCGGGGGACCTGCGGTGATGTCCGCATGCACGGCAACCGCCGTGATTTCCGGCCTCCTTCACACTTCTGACGAAGGCGAGGACATGAGCATGGGATCCACTGGTGAGGGACTCGGGCGCCGTGATCTGATCAAGCGCTCCGCGGCACTCGGACTGATCACGGTGCCGACGATGACCTTCCTGTCCGCCTGCGCCTCCGGCGGTGGGGACAGCTCGACGAAGGGCCCTGACAAGGGGGTCGTGTCCAAGGAGAACCCCTTCGGCGTCGCCAAGGGCGGCAAGCTCGACGTCGTCGTCTTCAAGGGCGGGTTCGGCGACGACTACGCGAAGGCCTGGGAGGCCGCCTTCGACAAGAAGTGGGGCACCACCAGCTCCCACCTCGGCACCCAGGAGATCACCGCCAAGCTCCAGCCGCGCTTCAACGGCGGCAACCCGCCGGACGTCATCGACGACTCGGGCGCCCAGCAGATCAAGCTGGACGTGCTCGCCAAGGGCGGCCAGCTCGCCGACCTCACCGCCGTGCTCGACGCGCCCTCGCTCGACGACCCGGCCAAGAAGGTGCGCGACACCCTGGTCGAGGGCGCCTACGAACAGGGCCTGCAGGGCGGCAAGTACGTCGTGCTGAAGTACGTGTACGCCGTGTTCGGCTTCTGGTACTCCGGCAAGCTCTTCAAGGAGAAGGGCTGGGCGCCGCCGAAGACCTGGGACGAGTTCCTGGCCGTCTGTACCAAGGCCAAGGAGGCGGGCATCGGCGGCCTCGCCCACCAGGGCAAGTACCCGTACTACATCAACGTCGTCATCATGGACCTGATCGCCAAGAAGGGCGGTCTGGAGGCCATGAAGGCGATCGACAACCTGGAGCCGAACGCCTTCGAGGGCAACGCGGCCGCCCTCGCCGCCGTCGAGGCGGTCTACGAGGTGGTCGAGAAGGGCCTGCTGATGCCGGGCACCAACGGCCTCACCCACACGGAGTCCCAGACCGCCTGGAACCAGTACAAGGCCGCCTTCATCCCCTCCGGCTCCTGGCTGGAGAACGAGCAGCTGAAGCAGACCCCGGAGGACTTCGACATGAAGTTCCTGCCGATGCCGCTGCTCGCCGACAGCAAGCTGCCCTTCGAGGCCGTCCGGGCCGGCGTCGACGAGCCCTTCATCGTCCCGGAGAAGGCGGCCAACAAGGCCGCGGGCTTCGAGTTCCTCCGCTCGATGCTGTCCCGGGAGTGGGCGACGATCTTCGCCCAGCAGGCCAACTCGCTCACCGTGGTGAAGGACGGCGTGGACCCGAGCGTCAAGCTGCGGCCGGGCACCCAGTCGGCGGTGGAGGCGCTCAAGGCGGCGGGCGGCAACACCTTCGCCTACCGCTACCCCGACTGGTACAGCGAGATGGACACCGAGATCCAGAATGCGTCCAATGAGCTGATGGCCCAGCGGATTCAGCCAAAGGAGTGGATCAAGAGGGCCCAGGCTGCGGTAGACAAGGCGGCGAAGGACCCGAACGCCAAGAACAACCACCGCAGCTGACACCGCAGGGACGGACACCATGAGCCATGTAGCCCGGGGGAGAGGGAAGGGCGGTTTCATCACCGGCTTCCTCCTCGCGCCCCTCGCGCTGTACCTGACCTTCGTCATCTGGCCGTACGTACAGACGTTCGGGTACTCCTTCACCAACTGGAGCGGCCAGTCGCCGACGTTCGACTTCGTCGGCCTGGACAACTACTCGGCGCTGCTGAACGACGAGGTCTTCCGCGGCGCACTCTGGCACAACCTGCTGCTCCTGGTGTTCGTCCCGGTGATCACCATCCTGCTCGCCCTCTTCTTCGCCTTCATGGTGAACGCGGGAGGGCGCAGCGGGGCCGGCGGAGTTCAGGGCGTCAGCGGCTCGCGCTTCTACAAGATCGTCTACTTCTTCCCGCAGGTCCTCTCCCTGGCCATCCTCGCCGTGCTCTTCGGCGCGATCTACCGCAGCGACGAGGGCGGCCTGCTCAACGGCTTCCTCACCAGGATCGGCCTGATCGACGCACAGCACCCCGTCGAATGGCTCAACGAGCCCAACCTCGTCCTGTGGTGCCTGCTGTTCATCGTCGTCTGGCACGGCGTCGGCTTCTACCTCGTCCTGTTCTCCGCGGCCATGCAGTCCGTCCCCAAGGACATCTACGAGGCCGCGCTGCTCGACGGCGCCGGGCGCGCCCAGACCTTCTTCAGGGTCACCCTGCCCCTGCTGTGGGATTCTGTGCAGACCGCCGCGGTCTATCTGGGCATCGCCGCGATGGACATGTTCGTCCTGGTGTCGACCATGACCTCACAACAGTTCGGCGGCGGCCCCGACCACCACAGCGAGGTCATGGCGACGGTCCTGATGCGCAACTTCCTGTACTTCGGCAAGAGCGGCTACGCCTGCGCCATGGGCGTGGTCATGCTCGTCCTGACCATGATCCTCTCCGTCATCACGCTGCGCGCCACCCGCCGCGAGCGCATCGAGTTCTGAGAGGAGTGCCACGATGACTGCAGAGTCCACAGTGATCAAGGTTCCGGGCGATGCGGCCGCGGAGCGGTCCGGCGGGCCCGGACGGACCAAGGAGCGGGACAAGCGCGGCTCCGAGGGCACGGTCCTCAACGTCTTCTCGCACGGATTCCTCGCCATCTGGGCGATAATGATCGTGCTGCCCCTGATCTGGCTCGCGCTCGGTGCCTTCAAGACCGACGCGCAGATCGGCGGCTCGGCCCTGAGCTGGCCCTCCAACTGGCACTTCGACGCCTTCGCGCGGGCCTGGACCAAGGGCATCGGCGACTACTTCGCCAACACGCTGATCGTGCTCGTCTTCTCGGTCCCGCTGACCATGCTGCTCGGCTCGATGGCCGCGTACGTACTGGCCCGCTACCCCTTCCGGGGCAACCGGGTCATCTACTACTTCTTCGTCAGCGGGGCGATGTTCCCCGTCTTCCTGGCGCTCGTCCCGCTCTTCTTCATGGTCAAGCGCTTCGACATGCTGAACACCTACCAGGGCCTGATCCTGGTGTACGTCGCCTACTCGATGCCGTTCACCGTCTTCTTCATGCACTCCTTCTTCCGGACGCTGCCGACGGCGGTCTACGAGGCGGCGGTCATCGACGGGGCCTCCGACACCCGGATCTTCTTCCAGGTGATGGTGCCGATGGCCAAGCCCGGCCTGATCAGCGTCGGGATATTCAATGTCCTGGGCCAGTGGAACCAGTACATCCTGCCCGCCGTGCTGATGCAGCCGCAGACGACCGGAGACCCCGAGCGCTACATGCTCACCCAGGGCCTCATCCAGCTCCAGTACCAGATGGGCTACGAGACGGACCTGCCGGTGCTGTTCGCCGGCGCCACCATCGCGATCATCCCGATGCTGGCGGTCTACCTCTCCTTCCAGCGCCAGATCCAGGCCGGCCTGACCTCCGCCACCCTCAAGTAGCGGAGTCGGGCACGACCGACCAGCTGACCGCCGAGACGGAGGGGTCGAGCGAGAGGTTGCTGACCGCTTCCTCCAACGCCCGGCCCGCCTGTCCCTCGGCGGTCAGCAGTGCGGACACGGTCACCCGGCCCGGTACGGGGCCGTCCTGGCTGCGGATCGAGCGCAGCTGGTAGCCCGGCCGGCCCAGCGCGTCGACCAGGCGATGGCGGATGTGGGCCTCCTCCGCCTCCAGGCAGACGGCCTCGAAGTGGAAGTCGGCGGCCACCTCGGCCCCGCCGCGCGGCTCGCGGTCGAGCCGCCGGCCCAGCGGGCGCAACAGGAGGTTCGCCCCCACCACGCCCGCCGTGCCGAAGGCGGCCAGCACGAACAGGCCGACCCCGGCCAGGCAGCCCACGGCCGCCGAACACCACAGGGTGGCGGCCGTGTTCAGGCCCCGGACGCTCAGCCCGTCCCGCATGATCACCCCGGCGCCGAGGAAGCCGATCCCCGAGACGATCTGGGCGGCGACCCGCGAGCCGTCGTAGTTCACCTCGGAGACCGCACTGAGGAACCCGTACTGCGAGAGCAGCACGAACAGCGCGGCCCCGCCCGCCACCAGGGCGTTCGTACGCAGGCCCGCCATCCGGGCCCGCCACTGCCGCTCCAGGCCGATGACCGCCCCGAATCCGAGTGCGGCCGCCAGGTGTGCGGCCATTTCCCATTCCGTGAGCAGCGTCATCGGCCCGCCTCCTTCCTACAGCCAGGTCTTGAACGTGCGGATGTACCAGGTCTTCACCAGCTGGGTGAGGGCGCAGTACGCGAGCAGGACGCCGATCAGCCAGGGGAAGTAGCCCGCCGGCAGGGCCACGAAGCCCAGCGAGGGAGCCAGCGGGGAGAAGGGCAGGTAGAGCCCGGTCAGCACCGCGAGGACGGTCATCACCATCACCGGCCAGGAGGCGCGGGACTGGACGAAGGGGATCTTGCGGGTACGGATCATGTGGACGATCAGGGTCTGCGAGAGCAGGCCCTCGACGAACCAGCCGGACTGGAAGAGTGACTGGGCGGCCTCGCTGTTGGCGGCGAAGACGTTCCACATGATCACGAACATCGCGATGTCGAAGATCGAGCTGATCGGCCCGATGGTCACCATGAAGCGGAAGATGCCCTTGGAGTCCCAGTTCCGCGGCTTGCGCAGGTATTCCTCGTCCATCCGGTCCCACGGGGTGGCCAGCTGGGCGATGTCGTAGACCAGGTTCTGCACCAGCAGCATGATCGCCATCATCGGCTGGAACGGGATGAAGGCGCTCGCCACCAGCACCGAGAAGACGTTGCCGAAGTTGGAACTGGCCGTCATCTTGATGTACTTGATCGTGTTGCCGAAGGTGGTCCGGCCCTGGATCACGCCCTGCTCCAGGACGGTGAGGTCCTTCTCCAGCAGGACGATGTCGGCGGACTCCTTGGCGATGTCGACGGCGGTGTCGACCGAGATGCCGACGTCGGCGTCGCGCAGGGCGGCCGCGTCGTTGATCCCGTCCCCGAGGAAGCCGACGGTGTGCCCCTCGGCCTGCAGGGCCCGGACGATCCGGGCCTTCTGGACGGGGTTGACCTTGGCGAAGACCGTCGTACGGGCGGCCAGCGCGCGCAGCGCCTCCTCGTCGAGGGCGTCCAGCCCGGAGCCCAGCGCCACCTGTCCGACGTCGATGCCGACGTCCGCGCAGACGCGGGCCGCCACCAGCTCGTTGTCGCCGGTGATCACCTTCACCGCGATGCCCTTGTCGGCCAGGCCCCGCAGGGCCGCGGCCGCGGAGGCCTTCGGCGGGTCGAGGAAGGCGAGGAAGCCGACCAGGGTCAGCCCGTCCTCGTCGGCGACGGTGTAGGTGTCGCGGGGGGCGGCGATCGTACGGGTGGCGACGGCGAGGACGCGCAGGCCACGCCGGTTGTTCTCCTCGGCGATCCCGGTGACGTGCCACCGCAGCTGGTCGGTCAGTTCGACGGTCCGGCCCCGGTCCGTCATGTGGGTGCACCGGTCGAGGACTTCCTCCACCGCGCCCTTGGTGATCAGGACGTGCTCGGGGCGGCCGGCCGCGCCGACCACGCTGTTGCGGTTCAGGACCACGGACATCCGGCGCCGGGCGAAGTCGAAGGGGATCTCGTCGACCATCGAGAAACGTGCGTCGACGACAACCTCCTCGGCCTCGTCCACGCGGTCGATGACCGCCTGGTCCATCAGGTTCTTCAGGCCCGTCTGGAAGTGGGCGTTGAGGTAGCCGTACTCCAGCACCTCGGTGTCCTCGGCGCCGTGCACGTCCAGGTAGCGGTCCAGGACGATCCGGTCCTCGGTGAGGGTGCCGGTCTTGTCGGTGCACAGGACGTCCATCGCGCCCAGGTTCTGGATCGCGTTGAGGTGCTTGACGACGACCTTGTGCTTGGACATGGCCACCGCGCCGCGTGCCAGGTTGGCGGAGACCACCATCGGCAGCATCTCGGGGGTCAGCCCGACCGCGACGGCGATACCGAAGAGGAAGGCCTCGTTCCAGTCGCCCTTGGTGAAGCCGTTGATCATGAAGACGACCGGGACCATGACGAGCATGAAGCGGATCAGCAGGAAGCTGACCCGGCGCACGCCGTTGTCGAAGTTGGTCTGCGGACGCTCGCCGACCAGCGAGCCGGCCATGGAGCCGAAGTAGGTGCCGGAGCCGGTGGCGACGACCACGCCGGTCGCGGTGCCGGAGGTGACCGAAGTGCCCATCAGGCAGAGGTTGTCGGCCTCGACCGGGTCGGAGGTCTCGTGCTGGCCGAGGTCCTCGGGCCGGGTGTCGGCCTTGGCCACCGGCAGGGACTCGCCGGACAGCGAGGCCTGCGAGACCATCAGGTCCTTCGAGGTGAGGACGCGCAGGTCGGCCGGGATCAGGTCGCCGGCGGCCAGCTTGACCAGGTCACCCGGGACCACCTGGTCCATGGGCACCTCGAAGGTGGTGGGGCCCGAACCGCTGCCGGCCCGGCGCTGCACCGCGCAGGTGGTGGTGACGAGCTTCTTCAGCGCGTCGGCCGCCCGGCCCGAGCGGTACTCCTGCCAGAACCGCAGCAGACCGCTGATCCCCACCATCACGGAGAGGATGATGACGCCCGGGTCCGAGGGCTCCTGCCAGAACATGACGGCGGCGAGGAAGACCAGGACGCCGATGAAGGGGTTCCCGTACGCCTTCGCCAGCTGGACGAACCAGCGCGGGGTGCGCTCGTGGGCGACGGTGTTGGCGCCGTGGCGCTCCAGGCGCAGCGCCGCCTCGGCGTGGGTGAGTCCGCCCCGTGAAGTGTCCACGTCCTGGAGGACCCGGACTGCGGGGCGCGAGCTGACGGCGGCGAGGCGCTCGCCGACGCGGCGGGTTCCGGCCTCCAGTTCGGCGGCCTTGCGCTCGCGGCGGGAGCGGCCCGGCGGTGCGAGCTTCGTGGGGGTACGAGGGGTGAGCATGGTCATGACGAATACCTCCCTCCACGGTGTCCGGGCAGCGCGGAGCCGAGCGGTCACGTGGAGTGATCATGGGTCGGCGCGGGAGGCCACGGAAGGGCCCCGGACGCGCCGGTGGGCATGGATGACGCATGCCTGTCACGAGGTGCAGGGCATGCGGAAGGAATGAAAGGATGCACGGAGACGGCGGAGCGCCGCCGTGCGCGCTCAGGCTGTGCCCGTGCGAGAACAGGTCAGCTGATCAACAGGTCAGCGGACGAGAGCGCTGCAAGGACTTCGATCGGGACTCATCCCGAACACCTCCTCGCGTAGCGCCGTCATCTTCAGGGCGCCCGGTCCGGCCGGAAAGGCCGCAGAGGATCGGCGCCTCAGCGACCGTAGCACGATCGAGGAGGCCCCAGTTCCTCCTTTTGGCCAGTGGTGTCCCATTCGTGCTGCGTCAGCCTCTTGACGTCTGGATACCCAAAGGCTCGACTTAAGGTTCACAAGTTGGAGAGACGCCGGGGTCTCGGAGCGCACAGCCGCGACGACCGGCCGGGGGGCGACGGCTGGCCGTCGCTTATGGGCAGGAGTGGATGAGTCGTGCAGACTCCCGGATCGCAGTCCTCACTGCATCGCGCGAACCTGGAACGGGTCGTGCGGGCCGTGCGCCTCGCGGGTTCGCTGACCCAGGCGGAGATCGCCCGCACCACCGGACTGTCGGCGGCCACGGTCTCCAACATCGTCCGTGAGCTCAAGGACGCCGGGACCGTCGAGGTCACCGACACCTCGGCCGGCGGCCGCCGGGCGCGCAGCGTCTCGCTCAGCGGGGACGCGGGCATCGTGATCGGCGTGGACTTCGGCCACACCCATCTGCGGGTGGCCGTCGGCAACCTGGCGCACCAGGTGCTGGCCGAGGAGTCCGAGCCGCTGGACGTGGACGCCTCCTGGGTGGACGGCTTCGACCGGGCGGAGGCGCTGGTCGGACGGCTGATCGAGGGGGTCGGCGTCGGCCGCGACAAGGTCATCGGCGTCGGGCTCGGCGTCCCCGGGCCCATCGACGTGGAGTCCGGGACCCTCGGCTCGACCGCGATCCTGCCGGGCTGGGCCGGGATCAACCCGCGGCGCGAGCTCTCGCAGCGCCTGGGCGTCCCCGTCTACGTCGACAACGACGCGAACCTCGGCGCGCTGGGCGAGCTGGTCTGGGGCAGCGGCCGGGGGGTCAAGGACCTGGCGTACATCAAGGTCGCGAGCGGGGTGGGCGCGGGGCTGGTGATCAACGGCCAGATCTACCGGGGACCCGGCGGCACCGCCGGGGAGATCGGGCACATCACCCTGGACGAGTCCGGCCCCGTCTGCCGCTGCGGCAACCGCGGCTGTCTGGAGACCTTCGCCGCCGCCCGCTACGTGCTGCCGCTCCTCCAGGGCAGCCACGGGCCGGAGTTGACGATGGAGCGGGTCGTCGAGCTGGCCCGGGGCGGGGACCCCGGCTGCCGCCGGGTCATCACCGACGTCGGCCGGCACATCGGCAGCGGCGTGGCCAGCCTCTGCAACCTCCTGAACCCGAGCCGGGTGGTGCTCGGCGGGTCGCTCGCCGAGGCCGGTGAACTCGTACTGGCTCCGATCCGTGAATCAGTGGGGAGGTACGCGATCCCCAGCGCGGCGCGCCAGCTGTCGGTGCTGACGGGGTCGCTGGGCGGCCGCGCGGAAGTGCTCGGCGCGCTGGCCCTCGTACTGAGCGAGATGGGCGATTCGACGCTTTTGGCGGAAAATGGGATGGGCGTGCGCGCTCCAGCTGTCATGTCTTCAGTTAGATAACGGATGGCACCGTTGTCATCTTGTTAAGGATTCACTCCTTGACGGCAAACTTGCGGCCGGGGTTGACTCACATCCACCTCGGCCGCAGTGTTGCGGCCTCGTCAGGGAGGTTCAAGTAATGAACACTCGTATGCGTAGAGCCGCCGTAGCCGTTGCCGCCGGCGCCATGGCCGTCTCGCTGGCCGCCTGTGGCAGTGCCAAGGAAGCGGGCGGCGAGAAGAAGCCGTCGGGCGCCGCCGCCGGTGACGCCATCAAGGTCGGTCTGCTCCTGCCCGAGAACCAGACCGCGCGCTACGAGAAGTTCGACAAGCCGCTGATCGAGAAGAAGATCGCCGATCTCACCGGCGGCAAGGCCGAGGTCGTCTACGCGAACGCCAAGCAGGACGCGACCACGCAGAACTCGCAGGTCGACACGATGATCACCAACAAGGTGAACGTCCTGATCATCGACGCGGTCGACGCCAAGGCCATCGCGGGCTCGGTCAAGAAGGCCAAGGAGGCCGGCATCCCGGTCGTCGCCTACGACCGCCTCGCCGAGGGCCCGATCGACGCCTACACCTCCTTCGACAACGAAGAGGTCGGCAAGGTCCAGGGCAAGGCGCTGCTGGAGGCCCTGGGCGACAAGGCCAAGGACGGCCAGATCGTCATGATGAACGGCTCCGTCACCGACCCGAACGCCGCGCTGTTCAAGAAGGGCGCGCACTCCGTCCTGGACGGCAAGGTGACCATCGGCAAGGAGTACGACACCAAGGAGTGGAAGCCGGAGAACGCCAACACCAACATGGCGGGAGCGCTCTCGGCGCTCGGCAAGGACAAGGTCATCGGCGTCTACTCCGCCAATGACGGCATGGCCGGCGGCATCATCACCGCCCTCAAGGCGGCCGGCCTGTCCCCCCTGCCCCCGGTCACCGGTCAGGACGCCGAACTCGCCGGTGTGCAGCGCATCGTGGCGGGCGAGCAGTTCATGAGCGTCTACAAGCCCTACGCTCCCGAGGCCTCCGCCGCCGCCGAGATGGCCGTCGCCCTCGCCAAGGGCGAGAAGATCGACGGAATCATCAACCAGAACGTCGACAGCCCGACCACCAAGGGCGTCCCGTCCGTGCTGGTCCCGGTCACCTCGCTCACCAAGGCCAACATCAAGGACACCGTCATCAAGGACGGCGTCTACACGGCCGACGAGATCTGCGCCGACAAGTACGCGGCCGCCTGCGCCACCCTCGGCCTGAAGTAAGGCCCCCCGCGAGGCCTCGCGAGGCCCCCGCGAAGAAACGTCCCGCCCCAGTGGGACGACCCCGCGCCTGCCCGGCGCCCCGCCCCTTCTTCCCCGCCACCCGCGGGGCGCCGGGCAGAAACGATTCCCTTCCGGGTTTCCCCCGCGTTCCTTGTTTGTCGTACCCCCCCATCCGCCCCGCTCCTGCTCTTTTGCACGACATCCCCGCCGGTCAGGCGGCGAAGGAGATGGTTCATGTGTCCGCTGCGCCCGTGCTGGCGTTGCGAGGGGTCTCGAAGCGGTTCGGCGCCGTTCAGGCCCTGACCGACGTAGAACTCGAGATCCACTCCGGTGAGGTGGTCGCCCTGGTCGGCGACAACGGCGCCGGCAAGTCCACGCTGGTCAAGACGATCGCCGGCGTGCACCCCATCGATGACGGAGTCATCGAGTGGGAGGGCCGTCCGGTCTCCATCAACAAGCCCCACGACGCCCAGAACCTCGGCATCGCGACGGTCTACCAGGACCTCGCGCTGTGCGACAACATCGACGTCGTCGGCAACCTCTTCCTCGGCCGCGAGCTCAAGCGCTTCGGCGTCCTCGACGAGGTGGAGATGGAGCGCCGCGCACGCGAGCTCCTGACCACCCTGTCCATCCGGATCCCCAGTGTCCGGATCCCCATCGCCTCGCTCTCCGGCGGCCAGCGCCAGACCGTGGCGATCGCCCGCTCGATGCTGGGCGAGCCCCAGCTCGTCATCCTCGACGAGCCCACCGCCGCCCTCGGCGTCGAGCAGACCGCCCAGGTCCTGGACCTGGTGGAGCGGCTGCGCGAGCGCGGCCACGCCGTCATCCTCATCAGCCACAACATGGCCGATGTGAAGGCCGTCGCCGACAAGGTGGCGGTCCTGCGGCTGGGCCGCAACAACGGCGTCTTCAGTGTCGCCGACACCTCGCAGGAAGAGATCATCTCCGCCATCACCGGGGCCACGGACAACGCCGTGACCCGCCGGGCGGCCCGCACCGGGGAGGCCCGCAAGTGAGCACCCACAACCCCGCCGCCGATCCGCTGGGCAAGGGACCGGGGCAGCACGTCGACCCGGTCAACCCGGCCGCGGCGGCGGACGCCATCCCCGCGGTGGACCCGCGCCTGCTCGTCCGCGAGCAGGGCCTCTCGGGCTACCTGAACGAGTTCGGCCGCAAGATGAAGGCCGGTGACCTGGGCTCCATCCCGGTCGTCCTCGGCCTGATCGTCATTTGGAGCATCTTCCAGAGCCTGAACTCGAACTTCCTCTCCCCGGAGAACCTCACCAACATCGCGATCACGATGGTCGCCACCGGCATGATGGCCGTCGGCATCATCTTCGTGCTGCTGCTCGGCGAGATCGACCTCTCGGTCGGCTCCGTCAGCGGCGTCTCGGGCGCGATCGTCGCCGTCCTCGCCGTCACCCACGGCGTGAACGAATGGCTCGCGATCCTGGCTGCCATCGCCGGAGGCGCCCTGATCGGCGCGATCCACGGCTTCTTCTTCGCCAAGATCGGCGCCCCCGCCTTCGCCGTCACCCTGTCGGGCCTGCTGTTCTGGTCCGGCGCGATGCTGCAGATCCTCGGCAGCAACGGCACCATCAACCTCGACTCCGACGGCGTGGTCGGCCAGCTGACCACGTACTTCTTCTCGGACGTGGCCGCCGGGTACGGACTCGCGGCGGTCGCCGTGGCGGCGTACTTCCTCGCGACCTTCTCCGACAACCGCCGCCGGGCGGCCGCCGGGGTCCCCTCGCGGCCGCTCACCGAGATCCTGCTGCGCACCGGGGTGCTCGCGGTCTTCACCTTCGGGCCGGCCGTGGTGTTCAACCAGTACAAGGGCCTGCCGCTCGCGGTGGTGCTCTTCGTGCTGGCGCTGGTCGGCACGGACTTCCTGCTGCGCCGCACCTCTTTCGGCCGCAACGTCTTCGCCCTCGGCGGCAGCGTCGAGGCCTCCCGCCGCGCGGGCATCAACGTGGCCGGGATCCGCATCGCGGTCTTCTCCATCGCGGGCACCTTCGCCGCCGTCGGCGGGCTCTTCTGGGCCTCCAAGATCGCGGCGGCCAACCAGAGCGCCGGCGCCGGCGACCTGCTGATGAACGTCATCGCGGCGGCCGTCATCGGCGGCACCAGCCTCTTCGGCGGCCGGGGCCGGACCTGGAACGCCCTCCTCGGCGTCATGGTCATCACCTCCATCCAGTACGGTCTGGCCCTGGAGGGGATCGCGACGCCGATCCAGTACATGATCACCGGTGCGGTACTGCTCGCCACCGTGGTCATCGACTCGGTCACCCGCAAGACCCAGAAGACCGCGGGACGCGCCTGACCGCAGGCCCTCGGGGGCCACGCGGGACGGTAAGACCCGTCACAGTGCCCGGTGCCACTTCGTGTGGCGCCGGGCATCCGTGCGTAGATCTCTGCGTACAACTGTGCGGATATACGCCCGTTTGGGGTGTGTGATTCCGCGACGAGGTGTACAGGTATGACAAAGGTGTGACCCTCCGGGTACCGCCCGATGACCGCCCTCGCGAGCGGAACATTAGACTCGACAGACCAGCAAGCAACTGCAAGGAGGCACGGGTGCTGCTGACCCGCATCAAGGGACCGCGCGATCTGGACCGGCTCAGCCAGGAGGAGCTCGAACAGCTCGCCGCCGAGATCAGGTCCTTCCTCGTCGACGCCGTCTCCAAGACCGGCGGGCACCTCGGCCCCAACCTCGGCGTGGTCGAACTGACGATCGCCCTGCACCGGGTCTTCGAATCGCCCAAGGACAAGGTCCTCTTCGACACCGGCCACCAGGCCTACGTCCACAAGCTGCTCACCGGCCGCCAGGACTTCGGCAACCTGCGCTCCAAGGGCGGCCTGTCCGGCTACCCCTCGCGCGCCGAGTCCGAGCACGACGTGATCGAGAACTCCCACGCCTCCACGGTGCTGGGCTGGGCCGACGGCCTCGCCAAGGCCAACGAGGTGCTCGGCCGCGAGGACCACCACGTCGCCGCCGTCATCGGCGACGGCGCGCTGACCGGCGGCATGGCCTGGGAGGCGCTGAACAACATCGCCGCCGCCAAGGACCGCCCGCTGGTCATCGTCGTCAACGACAACGAGCGCTCGTACGGCCCCACCATCGGCGGCCTCGCGAACCACCTCGCCACCCTGCGCACCACCGACGGCTACGAGCGCTTCCTCGCCCGCGGCAAGGACCTCCTGGAGCGCACCCCGGTCGTCGGGAAGCCGCTGTACGAGACCCTGCACGGCGCCAAGAAGGGCCTCAAGGACTTCATCGCCCCGCAGGGCATGTTCGAGGACCTGGGCCTGAAGTACATCGGCCCCATCGACGGCCACGACATCGAGGCCCTGGAGTCCGCCCTGACGCGCGCCAAGCGCTTCAGCGGCCCGGTCATCGTGCACTGCCTCACCCAGAAGGGCCGCGGCTACACCCCGGCCCTGGAACACGAGGCGGACCGCTTCCACGCGGTCGGCGTGATCCACCCGGACACCGGCCTGCCGGTGAAGACCGCCGCCGCCAGCTGGACCTCCGTCTTCGCCGACGAGATGGTCAAGCTCGGCCACGACCGGCCCGACATCGTCGGCATCACCGCCGCCATGCTCCACCCGGTCGGCCTGAACAAGTTCGCCGAGGCCTTCCCGGACCGGATCTACGACGTCGGCATCGCCGAGCAGCACGGCGCCACCTCGGCCGCCGGCCTCGCCACCGGCGGCGTCCACCCGGTCTTCGCGGTCTACGCGACCTTCCTGAACCGCGCCTTCGACCAGGTCCTGATGGACGTCGCCCTGCACAAGTGCGGGGTCACCTTCGTCCTGGACCGGGCCGGCGTCACCGGTGACGACGGCGCCTCCCACAACGGCATGTGGGACATGTCCATCCTCCAGGTCGTCCCCGGCCTGCGCCTGGCCGCGCCCCGCGACGCCGAGCAGCTGCGCGCCCAGCTCCGCGAGGCCGTCGAGGTCAAGGACGCCCCGACCGTCGTGCGCTACTCCAAGGGCGTCGTCGGCCCGGCCGTCCCGGCCGTCGGCCGGATCGGCGGCATGGACGTGCTGCGCACCCCGGCCCCCGAGGTCACCCGTCCGGACGTACTGCTCGTCTCGGTCGGCGCACTCGCCCCGATGTGCCTGGAGATCGCCGACCTGCTCGACAAGCAGGGCATCTCGACGACCGTGGTCGACCCCCGCTGGGTGAAGCCGGTGGACGAGGCCATGGCCCCGCTCGCCGACCGCCACCGGGTCGTCGTCACCGTCGAGGACAACGGCCGCACCGGCGGTGTCGGCGCCGCCGTCGCCCAGGCCCTGCGGGACGCGGGCGTCGACGTACCGCTGCGCGATTTCGGCATCCCGCAGCGCTTCCTCGACCACGCGCTGCGCAAGGAGATCATGGCCGAGATCGGCCTGACCGCTCCGGACATCGCCCGCCAGGTCACCGGTCTGGTGGCGAAGCTGGACGGGCGCTACGACAGCGAGCCGGCGGCCACGGTCGACTAGTCGACCGGAACGCGCGGTTGCACGTCACGGGCCGGGAGATCACCCTGGAAAGGGTGGGCCTCCCGGCCCGTTCGTGTGCGTCGTCACCTGTCGGAGGTGCGTCGGTGAGCAAGGACCTGAACAGCGTCTTCCGCACCAAGACGGTCGAGCAGTCCATCCGCGACACGGAGGAGCCGGAACACGCGCTCCGCAAGTCGCTCTCCGCCTGGGACCTGACGGTTTTCGGTGTCGGTGTCATCATCGGCACCGGCATCTTCGTCCTCACGGGCATCGCGGCCCGGAACAACGCCGGACCCGCCACCTCCCTGGCCTTCGTCGCGGCGGGCATCGTCTGCGCCCTCGCGGCGCTCTGCTACGCCGAATTCGCGTCCACCGTGCCGGTGGCCGGATCGGCGTACACCTTCTCGTACGCCTCGATCGGTGAGCTGCCCGCCTGGATCATCGGCTGGGACCTGGTGCTCGAGTTCGCGCTCGGCACCGCCGTCGTGGCGGTCGGCTGGTCCGGGTACGTGCGCCACCTGATGCACACCAACCTGGGCTGGGACCTGCCCACCACGCTGGCCGGACCGGACGCGGGAGGAAGCTTCGACCTGCTGGCCTTCCTGCTGATCCTGGCGCTGACCGCGATCCTGGTCGTCGGGACGAAGCTCTCGGCGCGGATCACCGCGGTCGTGGTCGCCATCAAGGTCTTCGTGGTCCTGCTGGTCATCGTCGCGGGCCTGTTCTTCATCAAGGCCGACAACTACTCGCCGTTCATCCCCCCGGCCCAGCCGCAGGAGGCGGGTAGCGGCCTGCATACGCCACTGGTCCAGCTGATGTTCGGCTACGCGCCCACCAACTTCGGCGTCATGGGCATCTTCACTGCGGCCTCCCTCATCTTCTTCGCCTTCATCGGCTTCGACGTCGTGGCCACCGCCGCCGAGGAGACCAAGAACCCCCAGCGGGACATGCCGCGCGGCATCCTCGGCTCGCTGCTGATCTGCACCGTGCTCTACGTCGCCGTGACGCTGGTGGTCACCGGTATGCAGAAGTACTCGGAGATGTCACCGACGGCGCCACTGGCCGAAGCCTTCAAGTCGGTGAACCAGCCCTTCTTCTCCGGTGCCATCAGTCTCGGGGCGGCGGTCGGTCTGATCACCGTGTGCATGATCCTGCTGCTCGGCCAGACCCGCGTGTTCTTCGCGATGAGCCGTGACGGACTGCTGCCGCGCGTCTTCTCCGTCACCCACCCGAAGTACCGCACCCCCTACCGGGCGACCCTGCTGCTCGGCGGGATCATCGCCATCGTCGCGGGCTTCACCAGCCTGGAGAAGCTCGCGGAACTGGTGAACATCGGCACGCTGTTCGCCTTCGTGCTCGTCGCCCTCGGCGTGGTCATCCTGCGCAAGACCCGCCCCGACCTGCACCGCGCCTTCCGCACCCCCTGGGTGCCGGTGATCCCGATCCTCTCGATCGCGGCCTCGCTCTGGCTGATGCTCAACCTGCCGGCCGAGACCTGGATCCGCTTCGGCGTCTGGATGGCGATCGGCATCGTCGTCTACTTCCTCTACGGGCGCAGCCACAGCCGGCTCGGCCAGGGCGAGGGAGTGCGCGAGAACCGCTAGCTACGGGGCGGCCGGCGAGGGCGAGGCCTTCGGTTCCTTGGGAGCCTTGCCCGAGCCGCCCTTGGCGGGGGAGTCCTTCGCCGAGGCGGGGATCTTCTGATCGGTACGCAGGGCCTCCCACAACTGGGAGGCCTGCGGCTGTGCGACGACGACCCGGTTCGGGTCCACCTTGTCGTAGGCCACCGGCAGCATGATGGTCTCCATCGTGGCCGGGTCCACGCCCTTCATGCTCCGCGCGAAGTCGGACAGCGCGGTGAGGGAGGCCAGATCGGAGTCGGTGGTCAGGGACTTGGTCCCGGCGTCGGCGAGCTTGTACAGCCGGGCCGGGTTGCCGAGGGCGTCCTGCTTCTTGATCTCGGACAGCATCGCGAGCATGAACTGCTGCTGCAGGCCTATGCGTCCGAGGTCGCTGCCGTCGCCGTATCCGTAGCGGGTCCGTACGAACTTCAGCGAGTCCGTGCCGTTCAGCCGGTGCGTGCCCGCGTCCAGCTTCAGGCCGCCCTTCGCGCCGCTCATCGGCTGGTCGAGGGTGACGGTGACCCCGCCGAGCGCGTCCACCAGGCCCTTGAACCCGGCGAAGTCCACCTCGACGAAGTGGTCCACGCGGATCCCGGACATCGCCTCGACCGTCTTGACCACGCAGGCCGGACCGGCGAGGGAGTACACGGAGTTGAACATGACCCGGTCGGCGGCGGGCACGGCCTTGCCGTCGCCGTCCTTGCACTCGGGCCGGGCGATCAGGGTGTCGCGCGGGATGCTCACCGCGGTGGCCCGGGCCCGGCCCTCGGGTATGTGCACCAGCATCGCGGTGTCGGAGCGGGCGCCGCTGACGTCGCCGTGGTCGAGCTCGCCGTTGGCCCCGGCGCGCGAGTCGGAGCCGAGCACCAGGACGTTCTGCGCGTTCTCGACCACCTTCGGCGGCCGGTTGTCGGTGCCGATCGCCTGGTCCAGGTCGACGCTGGCGATGTTCCCGTTGAGGTGGCTGTAGACCCACCAGCCGGATCCGGCCGCGCCGAGGACCAGTACGGCCGCCGTCCAGGCCAGAGCGCGCCGGATCCGGCTCCCGCGCGAACGGGGCGTGCGCGCGGGGGGCGTCCTGCCCTCGGCCGGGCTCGTCGCGGCGGTGGTGTCTGAAGTCATGCCCGGGGACCGGCCTTCCGGAGGGGAAGCGGGGAATCTCGCGGGCTACAACATAAACGCCGGATCAGGCCAGAAGGCCCCCGGGGTATCCTGATTCTGTTCGAACGGTGAAGCGGAAGGGTTGCTTGCGGTCCATGGCGACGCGATCCAGGCGCAATGCGACTCCATCCACCCGCCGCCCCGCCGGACGTGACGCGGCCCCCGCACGCGACTGGACCATGGTGGCGCTGGGTCCCGTACGCGGCCGCTGGCTCCTCGCCGGCAAGGACGGACGGCTCACCGCCTACGCGCGCACCGAGGGCGGACTGCTGCGCTGGACCGAGCGCGCCCCCGGCGGTCCCGAATGGAACGGCCCCGACCTCTTCCCCGCCGAGGAACTGACCGACCTCGCGGTGGGCCAGGGCCCCGACGGGTACGCGCACTTCGTGGGCCGGCGCCGCCGGCGGTCCGGGGACACCGAGACGGTCACCTACCACCACGCGGTGCAGTACCAGAGCGGCCGCCCCATGGGCCCCTGGGACTCCCTCGGCACCCTGTACCGCAAGCCCGACATGTCCCACCGCGGCGGCCCGCCGGCCCTCGCGGTCGACGCCCAGGGCGCACTCCACGTGTTCGTGCGCAACGCCGGGCGCGGAGTCCACGTACGCCGCCAGGACAAGAAGGGCAACTGGGGCGCGTGGGACGACCTGCGCGGCAGCAAGACCTTCGAGGGGGCCTGCGCCGCCTCGACCGCCGAGGGACGCGTCTGGTTCGCCGCCCCGGGGGAGAAGGGCCTCTCGCTGTGGGCGCAGAGCGTGCCCGGCGGCCCCCTGAAGAAGGGCGAGGACATCCCGTACCTCGCCCAGGACGGCTCGCCGTGCGTCCTGGAGACCGCCCCGGGCCGGGTCACCCACTTCTGGCACGCCGCCGACGGCAGCGGGGTGTTCGCCTACCGCGAGGGCGCCGGGGTGCTGGCGCTGGGCGGCGGACCGGCCTACGGGACGGTCGCCGCCGCCCGCGCGGTGGTCGACGGCTACGACTGCACGGTGCTGGCCTTCCGTACCGTCGGCGGGCGGACCGCGCTGGCCGCGTACCCCACCGAGCACGAGGCCGCCGGGCTGTGGTGGACCGAGATCGGCGAGGAGTGCCTGGAGTCCCCGGCCCTGGCCGTCGACGCGCACGGACTGGTCGTCATCGCCTCGATCAGTGCCCGCGGCGAACTGCTGGTCAACCGGCAGAAGGACGGCTCAAGCCTCTCGCTGGGCCGCTGGCAGCGGTTCTGACCCCTCGTACGCGTACGCCCGCCCGCGGGGCTGGGGCGGGATCCGGGCCAGGTTGTGCCGGTCCACCGCCAGGGCCGAGATCCGCCGCAGGAAGTCCACCGAGCGCTCGGCCGTGTCCGGGGTGATCCAGGCGTCGTCCATGTCGCACAGCTCCACCCGTACCGCCGTACCGCGCAGCACGATCGGCAGGGTGTAGGCGATGGTGGACGCGAAGGTGAGCAGGGACAGCCCGATGGGCTCGGTCAGCGCGGTCAGCTCCAGCGGCAGTTCGGGGTGGACGATCTCCATGCCCGTGGCCCCGGCGATCCGTTCCAGCTTGCCCGCGCTCTCGCGGCGGTGCGCCAGGTAGCGGCCGGCCGTGCGGGAGCGCGCGATCCAGCCGACCGCCTCGATGTAGCGGTCCTCGTCGATGACCCCGGTCTCCACCAGGGAGCTGCCCGCCAGATCGGCCCCGGCGCGGACCCGGACCGGGCCGAAGGTCTCCCGGCTCCAGGCGTACTCGTTGGGCCGCACCTCGGTGCCGGGGGGCGCGCTCACGGGCATGCAGGTGAAGAAGACGGCCCGGTCCAGGTCGTCACGGGCCAGCCAGCGGTTGACGGGGCCGCCCTTGGCGGAGGGCTTCAGATCGCCCTGGTGCCAGCGGGTCAGCTGCTGTCCGTACGTCAGCAGGCTGACCAGCTCGGTGGTGGCGGTGCCGTCGTCCACGACGACCACCTCGCGGGCCCGGGAGCGGGGCAGCAGCAGCTGGATGGTGCGGGAGAACAGGTCTCCGATGACCAGCCGGTCGGCGGCCGCGACCGCCCGGCCCAGGCGCATCAGCTCGCCCGCCCGCCCCAGGTACCCCGCGCGCACCTCGTAGCGCCGCCACACGACCTTGGCCTGCGAGGCGAACCGGCACAGCCGGCGGACCTGCGCGCGTGAGCGCGGGTCCACCGGCTGGAGGACGGCGATGGTGAGGGACGCTGCCTCGCCCGGGTGGACGTGGGCCCACTCCAGGACATTCAGTAGTTGAGCCGGGCTCTCCACCAGGGCGAGGGTTTCGCTCATGCCGAGGCCGTCACGCCCTCGGCGGCGAGGGTGCCCTGGACCCGGCGGAGCTTCTTCATCGGCGCGAGCTCGGAGTCGTAGACCCGCTTGACGCCGTCGCCGAGGGCGGTCTCGATGGTGCGGATGTCGCGCACGAGGCGGGCGAGGCCGCCGGGTTCGACGGAGGCGGCCTGGTCGGAGCCCCACGTGGCGCGGTCCAGGGTGATGTGCCGCTCGACGGCGCAGGCGCCCATGGCGACGGCGGCCACCGTGGTCTGCAGGCCGGTCTCGTGGCCGGAGTAGCCGACGGGCACGTTCGGGTAGGCGGCCTCCAGGCTGTTGATGACCCGCAGGTTCAGCTCCTCGGCCTTCGCCGGGTAGGTGGACGTGGCGTGCAGCAGGACGATGTTCTCGCTGCCCAGCACCTCCACCGCGTGCCGGATCTGCTGCGGGGTGGACATGCCGGTGGACAGGATGACCGTCTTGCCCGTGGCGCGCAGGGCGAGCAGCAGCTCGTCGTCGGTCAGGGAGGCGGAGGCCACCTTGTGGGCCGGGACGTCGAACTTCTCCAGGAAGGCGACGGCCTCGGTGTCCCACGGGGACGCGAACCAGGCGATGCCGCGCTTCGCGCAGTGCTCGTCGATGGCCCGGTACTCGTCCTCGCCGAACTCCACGCGGTGGCGGTAGTCGATGTAGGTCATCCGGCCCCAGGGGGTGTCGCGCTCGATGTCCCACTGGTCGCGCGGCGTGCATATCTCGGGCGTGCGCTTCTGGAACTTCACCGCGTCACAGCCCGCGTCCGCGGCCGCGTCGATGAGCGCCAGGGCGTTGGCGAGCTCACCGTTGTGGTTGATTCCGATCTCGCCGATCACATAGGCGGGACGGCCCGCGCCGACCTCCTTGTCGCCGATCCGGCGGATACGGCTGCTGTGCACCACTGTTCAGAGTTCCTTTCCGATGTACTGCGAGGGGTGTGGCGACGAAGTCGCCGGGTTCTGCTGTGCCGGTACCCGCGGCAGGAGCGGGGGCGCGTCCAGCAGGGGGGCCAGGGCCCGGGCCCGGGCGAGGTCGCCGGGCTCGTCGATCTCGATGGCCCGCTCCGGGGCGGTCGGGACGAGCTGGGTCCGGCCGAAGAAGCGGTGGCCGTGGCGGCGGAAGCCGTCGGCGCGCATCGCGTAGACGGCGCCCGACTCCAGGTACTCGGGCGTACGGTCCTGGCGGCGCTGGCGGACGGCGCTGTCGTGGTTGACGCCCCGCGCGCGGTGCCCGGGGCCGGTGCCGGGCTCGGCGGTCCACAGGAAGCCGTGGGAGGGCACGGCGGTGAAGGCGGAGTCGGCCCCGTCGCGGACCACGGCCAGGACGGTCCCGTCGACCTCCTCGGCGGTGACGAAGGGGCTGGTGCACTGGACGAAGACCAGCACGTCCACCGGCTCCCCGTGGCGCTCCTCCAGCCGGTCCAGCGCGTGCAGCAGCGCCGATTCGCTGGAGGCCTGGTCGGAGCCCAGCTCGGCGGGCCGCTCGACGACCTCGGCGCCGGCCTCGCGGGCCGCCCGGGCGATGGCCTCGTCGTCGGTGGACACCGCGACCCGGGTCACGTGGGCCGCGCCGAGGCAGGCCCGTACCGCGCGGGCGACGAGGGGAACCCCGCCGACCTCGGCGACGTTCTTCCCGGGGATGCCCTTGGAGCCGCCCCGGGCGGGTATGACGGCGGTGACGTTCACAGGGCTCCCATGAGGCTGAGTCGTGGCTGAGTCGTGGCTGAGTCGGTGTACGGGGCGGTCACACGCCGCCCCACTGCTGGATCTTCGGGGCCACGCGCTGGACACCGAACTGGTAGGCGACCTTCAGGACGCGGCGGGAGGTGCGCCGCATCGGGCCGCTGGAGCGGGCACTCGCGCCCGCGCCGGGGGAGCCGTCCGGATTCAGGCCCCGGCGGCGCAGCAGCGCACCGACGTATTCGGGCGCGCTCTCGGCCGTGTAGTACGGGGAGACCGGCGGCAGCGGGCGCCCCAGCAATTGCCGGATCCGGGTGCGGAGTTCCCCGAAAGGGTCCTCGGACCGGATTCCCTGGTCGGCGGTCCAGGATTCGTGCGCGAGCGGGGCGGCGCCCTCGTCTATCGCGGACCAGTCGGTGACGCAGCCGGAACCGACGAAATAGTGGTTGCCGTGGATTTCCCGTACGCCGAGATCACTCAGGATCGCCGTCGGCATTCCCCGGTGCATCGATTCGAGGGCGGCCGTGGAACTGACGGTCACCAACAGGTCGGTGCGGTCCAGGGTTTCCGACATGTTTCCGTACACGAAATGCAGGTTGGCCGGCAGCGGTTCTTCCAGTTGGTCCGCGAGGACCTGGTAGTGGTGCGCTTCGATGTGGGTGGTGGCCTCGCCCGGCTTGCTGCGGAGTTTGATGAGAACGTCGCGTCCCGGGCGCAGTCGTGCGTGGGATATCGCGCGGCGCAGCAGGTAAAGGCGGCCATTGCGGTCGGCGGGTACCGAGGGCTGGACGGCGAAGCACACCGTATACGGATGCCGGGCGTGGGTCCGGTTCAGGTCGTAGGGCCTTTGGTCGAGGAAAGGCAGCGCCGTCTGGACGACGCAGGACCCCGGAATTCCGAGGGGTTCGTAGATGTCGGTGAACCGGCGCCGGTCGAAAGGACTGTTGGCGAGGACGATATCGGCACCCGCGCGCAGCAGCAGGCCGTCGGCCATCTTCTCGTAGACGACGCCGACGTATCCGGTCATGAGCACCGGCCGCCGGGCCGCCGCGCGGAAGCGGTGGGCCAGTGCGTGCAGGGCGGCGTGGGTGGAGCCGCCGACCGTCCCCAGGATGACGACGTCCGCTTCGTCCAGTTCGGGCGCCGCCGCGAACTCGGGGAGCGTGGCCTCGGTGATGGAGGCGGGGGTGATGCCGACCTCGGCCAGCTGGCGCGCCGTGGGAGTGCTCCTGCCGCGCAGCATGTGGGCGTGCACCTCGCTGTCCGGCGCCAGGCCCACCGCCAGCCCCGCGCCCCATTTCCAGCGGGTGTCGGAGTCTGCGAGCACGTGGATGCGCACTGGTGATTCCCGGGTCGAGGGTGAGGTCCAACTGCCGTCGCCAGGGCCGCGGGCGAGTGCGGGCCTGGACGGGATTGCCGCGCGGCCCGTTAGACCTTACATGCTCACCTGAGCCTTACGTGTCACGAATAGGCCTCGACGGGCAAGGGAGTTGTACGTCACACCATGGCGATCGTACAGGGCCTCCGGGGGGTTCTGTCATGATGGCCGACGTGTTACTTGATCGTAGGATCGGGGGGCGCGGCGGACGGGCCGTCCGGGCCGTGTCCGGGGGAAGTGTGAAGGAATGTGAGCGGGGTGAGTACTTTCGATGGTGACCCTTTCGGTAATCGTTGCCATGTGTGACGTGCGGGACTACTGTCGGACGGCACTCAAGTCCTTGGCGCTGAATGTCAGGGAGGATTTCGAGTTCATCATCGTGGACGACGGATCCATTGACGGGACGTCAGAGATCCTCGATGAGATGGTGTCGGGCATTCCCGGTGCCGTACTGATCCGCAATCAGCGGAACCTGGGCATATCGGCCACCCGGAACATAGGCCTCTCGGCGGCCCGCGGGCGTTTCTTCACCTTCCTCGACGGGGACGACTGGTACGCCCCCGGATATCTCGCGCAACTCGTCGGCTGGATGAGCCAGTCGGGCGTCGACTTCCTGCGCACCGGACACGTCCGCGTGTACGGGAGGAAGCGCAAGATCGTCATGGCGCCGCTCGCCCCCCGGGCCCTCCCGCTGAATCCCGCGGACTACATCGGCCCGGTGGACGCCTCGACCTTCATGGACTACCCGCAGTCCTGGGCCGGCATCTACGACCGCGAGCGCCTCCTGGAGGCCGGAGCGCTGTTCTTCGACGAGACCCTGCGCACCGCCGAGGACCGGCCCTGGTTCTACAAGCTGCACCTGCGCACCCGCTCCTTCGGAGTCGTCGACCTCCACGGCATCTTCTACCGCCGTGATGTGTCCACTTCACTGACCAAGGTCCCGGACGAGCGCCAGCTCGACTTCCTTCCGGCCTTCCGGCTGATTTTCGAGGAGCTTGCGCAGCACCCACGCGGATATGAACTGTCGTTCAAGGCGATGCGAACTCTCTGCGCGCTCATCGTGATTCACATGGACCGCGCCGAGTCTTACGAGGAACTCACCCGGGGTCTGCTGCTGGAACGGAGCGCGCAGATCCTCCAGGACCTCCCCCAGGACATCCTGGAAGGGACGTTGGCAGGAATGGACTCCGCACGCGTGAACAAGCTCAGAGCGCTGATGTCCCGGCACCAGGGCGCCGCCGCCCGATGACCCGGATATTCGCCGCCTCCACCCTCTACGGCGCCATGACGGTGGCAGCGGCCATCGAAGCGGGCCAGCTCGGCCAGGACGACCGCGAGCGCATCCTGCTCGTGTGCAACAACGTCGACATCCCCGAAGTCGCGACCCCGCTGCACCACATGCCCGGCGCCGCCGCGGTCCTCGCGCGCTTCCACCGGGTCGTCTACTGGAACGACCTCATCTACCCCTTCCACCCGGCGCTGTGGGCCCCGCGGGACGAGGACGCCCCGCTGTGGCGCACGGTGATGGCGGAGAAGATCGGCATCCGGCCGGGCCCCCTGGAACTCGTCGTCGAGTCCATCCAGGTCAAACCCGCCCAGACCCTCTGCAAGATCTTCTCGGACGCCACCCTCGCCGTCTACGCCGACGGCGTCATGAGCTACGGCCCCACCCGCAACGACCTGCCCCGCTCCCTCCACGGCCGGATCACCCAGGTCCTCTACCTCGACCTGGTCCCCACCCTGCTGCCGATGCTCCTCACCGAGTACGGGATCCCCTCGCAGCCCGTGCACACCGGAGCCGTCCTCAAGCTGATGGCCGAGGTCACCCGCGCGTGCGCGCCGATCCTCGACCGGGTGATCCCGGCCCCGCTGGCGCGCCTCGGCCCGCAGACCGCCGTCCTGCTCGGCCAGTACCTCTCCCCGCTCGGCATCCTCACCGAGGAGGAAGAGGAGGAGCTGCACCTGCGCATGTTCCGCAGCGCCCTCTCCCTCGGCCACACCTCCGTCGTCTTCAAACCGCACCCGAGCGCCCCCTCCAGCCTCGCCGACGCCCTCGGGCACGCCGCCCGCGAGGCGGGCGTGCCCTTCCTCGTCCTGGACGTGCCCGTCCTGGCCGAGACGGTCTTCGCGTACCTGCGCCCCCGCCAGGTCATCGGCTGCTTCTCCACCGGCCTGTTCACCGCCCGCGCCCTCTACGGGATCCCCGTCGCCCAGATCGGCGCGCTGGAGGTGATCCGGCGGATGCGGCCCTACGCCAACAGCAACCGCATCCCCGCCACCCTCACCCACGCCCTGCTCCCCGACCTGGAGGCACCGGCCGCGGCCGCCGGGCCGCCGGCCGACCGGGTGCTGGACGTCGAGTACATCCGCGCCGAGGTCACCCCGTACGTCCAGGCCGTCGCCTACTGCATGCAGTCCAAGCGGTACGCCTTCCTGCGCCCGGTCGCCGAGGCGTACGTCGCCGCCGCCGTCGACCAGTGGGAGGGCCGCCCCGAGCTGTCCATGCACTTCAACGAGCGCACCCGGACCCGGCTGGACCTGCCCGGACCGCGCACGTGGAAGTGGCGCCGGGGCAAGGGCTGGACCTTCCGCGCAACCGGCGAGCGCACCGAGCCGGACGACGTGCCCTTCACCGACATCACGCTCGGCGGGTTCGCCTCCCTGGTCGAGGCCAAGGACGACCGGGGCGTGCTGGAGGTGGGCGCGCGGCTCCTCGCCGAACACGAGAACCTCGACCTGCTCATCGGCATGGCCCAGGCCCACATCCGCCGCAAGGAGACGGACCAGGCCAAGCGGCGGCTCAAGCGCGCCGTCGAGATCTCCGCGGACAGCGGACGCGCGCTGGTCTGGCTGCGGATCGCCGAGACCGCCGCGAAGCTCGGCAAGCCCGGCGACGAGCTGCGCCGCCAGGCGGGGCAGCGGGCGCTGAGCATCAACCCCGAGTCGCCGGCCGCCCAGCGCCTGGTCAAGAGCGGCCGCCTCGGCCGCAAGTAGCCGGCCGCCCGGGCAAGCGAACGGCCCGTCCGCACACGGTGCGGACGGGCCGTCGGGGTAACTCCGTGGGTTACGCCGGGACGCTGGCGACACCCGGGGCGAGGAAGCGCTTGCCGTTCACCCGCTCCGAGACGCCCTCACGGTCCAGGTACGGCGTGATGCCGCCCAGGTGGAAGGGCCAGCCGGCACCGGTGATGAGGCAGAGGTCGATGTCCTGGGCCTCGGCCACGACACCCTCCTCCAGCATCAGGCCGATCTCCTGCGCCACCGCGTCCAGGACGCGGTCGCGGACCTGCTCCTCGGTCAGGACGGAGTCGCCCTGGACGAGGAGGGCGGCGACCTCGGGGTCCAGCTCCGGCTTGAAGCCGTTCTCGGCGGAGTAGACGTAGAAGCCGCGCTTGCCGGCCTTGACCACGGCGGCCAGGTTCGGCGAGACGGTGAAGCGCTCCGGGAAGGCGCGGTTCAGGGTCTCGGAGACGTGCAGACCGATCGCCGGGCCGACGAGCTCCAGCAGCACCAGCGGGGACATCGGCAGGCCGAGCGGCTCGATGGCCTTCTCGGCGGTGACCACCGGGGTGCCCTCGTCGATGACGTTCTGGATCTCGCCCATGAAGCGGGTCAGGATGCGGTTCACGACGAACGCCGGGGCGTCCTTGGTGAGGACCGCGGTCTTCTTCAGCTTCTTGGCGACACCGAAGGCCGTGGCCAGCGAGGCGTCGTCGGTCTGCTCACCGCGGACGATCTCCAGCAGCGGGAGGATCGCGACCGGGTTGAAGAAGTGGAAGCCGACCACGCGCTCCGGGTGCTGGAGCTTCGAGGCCATCTCCGACACCGACAGCGAGGAGGTGTTGGTGGCGAGGATCGCGTGCGCCGGGGCGACCGCCTCGACCTCCGCGAACACCTTCTGCTTGACGGACATCTCCTCGAACACGGCCTCGATGATGAAGTCCGCGTCCGCGAAGCCCTCGGCCTTGTCCAGGACACCGGTCACCAGGGCGGTCAGGCGGTTGGCCTTGTCCTGGTTGATGCGGCCCTTGCCGAGCAGCTTCTGGATCTCGGCGTGGACGTAGCCCACACCCTTGTCCACGCGCTCCTGGTCGATGTCGGTGAGGACCACCGGCACCTCGAGGCGGCGCAGGAACAGCAGCGCCAGCTGCGAGGCCATCAGGCCCGCGCCGACGACGCCGACCTTGGTGACCGGACGGGCCAGGGACTTGTCCGGGGCACCGGCCGGGCGCTTGCCGCGCTTCTGCACCAGGTTGAAGGCGTAGATGCCCGAGCGCAGCTCGCCGCCCATGATGAGGTCGGCCAGCGCCTTGTCCTCGGCGTCGAAGCCGGCCTGGAGGTCGCCGTCCTTGGCCGCGGCGATGATGTCCAGCGCGCGGTACGCGGCCGGGGCGGCGCCGTGCACCTTGGAGTCCGCGATGAAGCGGCCCTTGGCGACGGCCGCGTCCCAGGCCTCGCCGCGCTCGATCTCGGCGCGTACGACCTCGGTGGTGCCGTTCAGGACGTTCGCGGTCCACAGGAGCGACTGCTCCAGGAAGTCCGCGCCCTCGAACAGCGCGTCGGCGATGCCGAGCTCGAAGACCTGCTTGCCCTTGAGCTGGCGGTTCTGGTTCAGCGAGTTCTCGATGATGACCGAGACCGCGCGCTCCGCACCGATCAGGTTCGGGAGCAGGGCGCAGCCGCCCCAGCCCGGGACCAGACCGAGGAAGACCTCGGGCAGCGAGAAGGCCGGGATGGCCTTGGAGACGGTGCGGTAGGTGCAGTGCAGACCGACCTCGACACCGCCGCCCATCGCCGCGCCGTTGTAGTACGCGAAGGTCGGGACCGCGAGGGCCGCCAGCCGCTTGAAGACGTCGTGGCCGCCCTTGCCGATGGCGAGCGCCTCGTCGTGGTTCTTCAGCAGCTCGACGCCCTTGAGGTCGGCGCCGACCGCGAAGATGAACGGCTTGCCGGTGATGCCCGCGCCGACGATGGAGCCGGCGATGGCCTCCTGCTCGACCTGGTCGATCGCCGCGTTCAGGTTGGCGAGGGACTGCGGGCCGAAGGTGGTCGGCTTGGTGTGGTCCAGGCCGTTGTCCAGCGTGACGAGCGCGAAGCGCCCGGCGCCGAACGGCAGGTCCAGGTGGCGGACGTGCGCCTGCGTGACGACCTCGTCCGGGAACAGCTCGGCCGCGCCCTTCAGGAGCTCAGCGGTGGTGCTCACTTGGAGTCTCCCTCGGCGTTGAAGTTCGGGTTCTCCCAGATGACCGTGGCGCCCATGCCGAAGCCGACGCACATGGTGGTCAGGCCGTAGCGGACGTGCGGCTGCTCCTCGAACTGGCGGGCCAGCTGCGTCATCAGACGGACGCCGGAGGAGGCGAGCGGGTGGCCGAAGGCGATGGCGCCGCCGTACTGGTTGACGCGGGCGTCGTCGTCGGCGATGCCGTAGTGCTCCAGGAACGCGAGGACCTGGACCGCGAAGGCCTCGTTGATCTCGAACAGGCCTATGTCCTCGATGGACAGACCGGCCTGGGCGAGGGCCTTCTCGGTGGCCGGGATCGGGCCGTAGCCCATGACCTCCGGCTCGACACCGGCGAAGGAGTACGCGACGAGGCGCATCTTGACCGGGAGGTTGTTCTCCCGGGCGAAGTCCTCGGACGCGATGATCGCGGCGGTGGCACCGTCGTTGAGACCGGCGGCGTTGCCCGCGGTGACCCGGCCGTGCGTACGGAACGGGGTCTTCAGGCCGGCCAGGTTCTCCAGCGTGGTGCCCGGGCGCATCGGCTCGTCGGAGGTGACCAGGCCCCAGCCCGTCTCGCCCGCGGCCTCGTTGGTGTTGCGCACCGAGATCGGGACCAGGTCCTGCTGGATCTTGCCGTCGGCGTACGCCTTGGCGGCCTTCTCCTGCGAGCGCACGGCGTACTCGTCGGCGCGGAGCTTGGTGATCGCCGGGTACCGGTCGTGCAGGTTCTCGGCGGTCATGCCCATGAACAGGGCGGACTCGTCGACCAGCTTCTCGGAGACGAAGCGCGGGTTCGGGTCCACGCCCTCGCCCATGGGGTGGCGGCCCATGTGCTCGACACCGCCGGCGAGGGCGACGTCGTAGGCACCGAAGGCCACACCGCCCGCGACGGCGGTCACGGCGGTCAGCGCGCCGGCGCACATGCGGTCGATGGAGTAGCCCGGGACGGACTGCGGGAGGCCCGCGAGGATGCCGGCGGTACGGCCCAGCGTCAGGCCCTGGTCGCCGATCTGCGTGGTCGCGGCGATGGCGACCTCGTCGATCTTCGCGGGGTCCAGGTCCGGGTTGCGGCGCAGCAGCTCCCGGATCGCCTTCACGACGAGGTCGTCGGCGCGGGTCCCGTTGTAGATGCCCTTCGGGCCCGCCTTGCCGAACGGGGTGCGGACGCCGTCGACGAAGACGACGTCCCTGACGGTACGAGGCACGTTGGCTCTCCTCCAGGTGCGGGTGTGCACTGCTGCGCGGGGGCGTCCATCACTGAGCGCCCGCTCACCCGGCCATGCTACTTGTGAGTAACCCCTCTGGACAGCCCCTCCCCGAGGAGCGGTGAAGGTCACACTCCGGCGGGCGTCCGCACCGGCCCGGCGGCCGGGCCGTCCGCCATCGCCCGGGCCATCGCCGCCGAGGAGCGGAAGGTCTCCCGTACGAAGGAACGCCTGCTCACCCCCAGCGCGCGCAGGGCGGGCCCGTGGTCGGCGGCCACCACGACGGCCGCCCCCAGCAGCAGGACCCGCCAGCCGCCCGTCACGGCCCGGCGGGCGGGGCGGGGGAGCCCCGCCAGGCCCTCGGCCAGGCGCAGGCAGTGGAACGGCACGTGCCGCTCCTCGTCCGCCAGGATCCGGCCCGCGACCTCCGACACCAGCGGATCGGCCGCCCCGTCGCGCACCGCGCGGTAGTACCGCAGGGCCACCACCTCGGCGACCATCAGCACCAGCAGCTCCACCCGCAGCCCGAGCAGCCTGCGCAGCCGTACGAAGGCCGCGTCGCTCCAGTGCCCCGGCAGGGTCCCCGCCCCGCCCGCCGCCAGCAGCAGCGCCAGCAGCCGGGCGTGGTTCTGCTCCTCCGCGACGAACAGCCGGATCGCCCGGGAGTACGCCGCATCGCCCGCGCGGTCCGCCTTGCCGATCAGCGCGGAGCCGTCCCCGTCCTCGCCGACCTGGAACTTCTGGAGGCTGCGGACGATCTCCGCGGGCAGGGGCGCGCCCCGCTCCCAGCCGGGGTCCCCCAGGGCGGCCCGGCGCTCCCGCTCGGCCTCGAAATCGCGGACCCAGTCCTCGTACCCGTCTCCGTGCCCGTTTTTGATCATGTTCAAGAACCTAGCGATGGTTGAGCATGTTCAAAAGGGTTGGTGTGTCATGGACGCGTAACAGAAGACCCCCGGCCGACGGCCGGGGGTCTTCGTGGTGCGGGTGCGGTCAGGCGGTCGCGGCGAGGGCCGTGACCAGGGCCGCGGTGACCTGCTCGATCTGCCAGGGCCGGGCGCCGTGGCCCGCCAGGGCCTCGGCGACCGTGCCGGTCTCCAGCCGCTGCGGGGGCTCCCAGCAGAGCCGGCGCACGGTGTCCGGGGTGATCAGGTTCTCCTGGGGCAGGTTCAGCCCCTCCGCCAGCGCCGAGACGGCGGTGCGGGCGGCCGACAGCCGCGCGGCGGCGGCCGGGTCCTTGTCCGCCCAGGAGCGCGGCGGCGGCGGACCCGCCGGGGTCGCCCCCGGCTGCGGCAGCTCGTTCTCGGGCAGGGCCTTGGCCCGGTCCACGGCGGCCATCCACTGGTCCAGCTGGCGCCGCCCCATCCGCTGCCCGTAGCCGGGCAGGGCCGACAGGGCGTGGACGTTCGCGGGGAGGGCCAGGGCCGCCTCCACGATCGCCGCGTCGCCGAGCACCTTGCCGGGGGACACGTCCCGGCGCTGGGCGATCCGGTCGCGGGACTCCCACAGCTCCCGTACGACGGCCATCTGCCGGCGGCGGCGCACCTTGTGCATGCCGGACGTACGGCGCCACGGGTCCTTGCGCGGCGGGGCGGGCGGGGCGGAGGCGATGGCGTCGAACTCCTGGTGCGCCCATTCGAGCTTGCCCTGCCGGTCGAGCTCCTTCTCCAGCGCGTCCCGCAGGTCCACCAGCAGTTCCACGTCGAGCGCGGCGTAGCGCAGCCACGGCTCGGGCAGCGGGCGGGTGGACCAGTCGACGGCGGAGTGCCCCTTCTCCAGTACGTAGCCCAGCACGCTCTCGACCATCGCCCCGAGGCCGACCCGGGGGAACCCGGCCAGCCGGCCGGCCAGCTCGGTGTCGAAGAGGGAGGTGGGCGCCATGCCTATTTCGCGCAGGCACGGCAGGTCCTGGGTGGCGGCGTGCAGGATCCACTCGGTGCCGGACAGGGCCTCGCCGAGCGAGGACAGGTCCGGGCAGCCGACGGGGTCGATCAGGGCGGATCCAGCGCCTTCGCGGCGCAGCTGCACCAGGTAGGCGCGCTGGCCGTAGCGGTATCCGGAGGCGCGTTCGGCGTCGACGGCCACGGGTCCGGTGCCCGCGGCGAAGGCCGCGACGACCCGGGCCAGCGCTTCCGCGTCGGCCACGACCGGGGGGATTCCCTCACGGGGTTCTAGCAACGGAACAGGCAGCCCATCGGACGAAACCTCGTCGTCCGGGGGGCCGCCCCCGGTGGTGGTGCGCAGGCCTGCTGCGGTCTCTTGGGCGTCGGTCACCGGTCAAGGGTATCCGTGGATGTGACGCGCCCGTCGCCGGAACGTTCCGTCGACGGGCGCGAGGGGGAAGGGCGGACGGTTCCCGGGGTGCCCCGGCACGGTGTCCGGGGCCTGCGGGCAGGGTCAGTGGATGATCCCGGTGCGCAGTGCGACGGCGACCATCCCGGCCCGGTCGCCGGTGCCCAGCTTGCGGGCGATCCGGGCGAGGTGGGACTTGACGGTCAGGGCGGACAGGCCCATCGAGACGCCGATGGCCTTGTTGGACTGGCCCTCCGCGACGAGGCGCAGGACCTCGACCTCGCGGCCGGAGAGCTCTCGGTAGCCGCCCGGGTGGCTCGGGGCACCCGGGGGGCGGCGGTGCATACGGGCGGCGGCGGCGCCGATGGGGGCTGCGCCGGGCCGGGTGGGGAGCCCGATGTTGGTCCGCGTACCGGTGACGACGTAGCCCTTCACGCCGCCCGCGAGGGCGTTGCGCACGGCGCCGATGTCGTCGGCGGCGGACAGGGCCAGGCCGTTCGGCCAGCCGGCGGCGCGGGTCTCGGAGAGCAGGGTGAGACCGGAACCGTCGGGCAGGTGTACGTCGGCCACGCAGATGTCGCGCGGGCTGCCGACGCGGGGGCGGGCCTCCGCGATGGACGACGCCTCGATCACGTCACGTACTCCGAGGGCCCACAGATGGCGGGTCACGGTGGAACGGACGCGCGGGTCGGCCACGACGACCATGGCCGTCGGCTTGTTCGGGCGGTAGGCGACCAGGCTTGCGGGCTGCTCGAGAAGAACGGACACCTAGGCCTCCTGGGGGAGTGGCGGGACGGGCCGGCTCGGGGAAGGAAGCCGGTGCGAACCGTGCGGATGGTCACTGACTCCTTCGGCACGTCACCCGCCCGGCTTTAGGGAATGATCACGATTTGGTGAGTAACAATTCGGGCAATTCGGACGCACGATCGATCAAGGGATGATCAGAAGGCCGCAATCGACGCACTGTTCTGACACGCCGCTACGGCCCGATCGGTCGTTCCCGGTGCCCGCGGGCCGCCGGACGGCCCCCTCGGGGGCCGCTTCCTACGGGTGGTGCGGACCGCGCCGCTGTGGCAGGGACACCACGCCCGTGGCGGTGTCCGTCGGCCCGACCGGGGGCAGCCCCGCGATCTGGCACAGCAGCTCGCACCAGGCGGCGAGGTGCGCCGAGGTGTCCGGCACCCCGCCCACCCCCTCGCGCGGCGTCCACGAGGCTCTGATCTCGATCTGCGTGGCCGGACGCCGCTCCGCGAGCCCGCCGAAGTAGTGCGAGCTCGCCATGGTCACGGTCCCGCTCGCCTCCCCGTACGCGAGCCCGCGCGCGTCCATCGCCCCCGTCAGCCAGGACCAGCACACCTCGGGGAGGAGCGGGTCCGCGGCCATCTCCGGCTCCAGCTCGGCCCGTACCAGCGTCACCAGCCGGAAGGTGCCCTGCCAGGCGTCGTGCCCGGCCGGATCGTGGAGCAGGATGAGCCGGCCGTCGGCCAGGTCGTCCTCCCCGTCCACGACCGCCGCCTCCAGCGCGTACGCGTACGGGGCCAGTCTCTGCGGCGGTTTCGTGGGGTCGATCTCGATCCCGGACCGCAGCCGCGCCTTCTTCAAGCCGTCGACCGCCCGGCGGAACGGGAGCGGGACGGAGCTCTCCTTCGCGCTGTCCGTACCGTCAGCGCCATCTGAAAATCGTCCCTGAGCCGCAGCCATGCCGGGAAGACTAGGCGGAACGAGCGCCCCTGCGGCGCAGGGACACCCGCACCGGGCCGGGCACTTCTTCATACGTGCGAAGATTTGCCGCGTGAGCGCCACTACCCGCCCCACGGGCCAGCCGAGTCAGACGTACGATTCCGCCTTCCTGAAGGCGTGCCGGCGGGAGCCGGTCCCCCACACGCCCGTGTGGTTCATGCGGCAGGCGGGCCGCTCACTCCCCGAGTACCGCAAGGTGCGCGAGGGCACGGCCATGCTGGAGTCCTGCATGCGCCCCGACCTGGTCACCGAGATTACCCTGCAGCCCGTGCGGCGCCACGACGTCGACGCGGCGATCTTCTTCTCCGACATCGTGGTCCCGCTGAAGGCCATCGGCGTCGACCTGGACATCAAGCCGGGCATCGGCCCCGTCGTCGCCAACCCCATCCGCCGCCGCGAGGACCTCGCACAGCTGCGCGACCTCACCCCGGAGGACGTCTCGTACGTCACCGAGGCGATCGGCATGCTCACGGGTGAACTCGGCAGCACGCCGTTGATCGGATTCGCGGGCGCGCCTTTCACCCTCGCGAGCTACCTCGTCGAGGGCGGCCCGTCCAAGAACCACGAGCACACCAAGGCCCTCATGTACGGGGACCCGGAGCTGTGGGCCGACCTCCTGGACCGCCTCGCGGAGATCACCTCCGCCTTCCTCAAGGTCCAGATCGAGGCGGGCGCCTCCGCGGTGCAGCTCTTCGACTCCTGGGTCGGCGCGCTGGCCCCGGCGGACTACCGCCGCTCGGTGATGCCGGCGTCGGCGAAGGTCCTGGAGTCCGTGGCCTCGTACGGAGTGCCGCGCATCCACTTCGGCGTGGGCACGGGCGAGCTGCTCGGCCTGATGGGCGAGGCCGGCGCGGACGTCGTGGGCGTCGACTACCGGGTCGCGCTGGACGAGGCCGTCCGCCGGGTCGGCCCCGGCAAGGCGCTCCAGGGCAACCTGGACCCGGCCGTCCTCTTCTCCACCACCGAGGCCGTCGAGGCCAAGACCGACGAGGTCCTGGCCGCCGCGTCCGCCTTGGAGGGCCACGTCTTCAACCTGGGCCACGGGGTCCTGCCGACCACCGACCCCGACGCCCTGACCCGCCTGGTGGACTACGTCCACACCAAGACCGCCCGCTGAGCACCGCTGCCGGGGGCTCCGCCCCCGGACCCCCGCGCCTCAAACGC
>NZ_JBHWBP010000020.1:0-44953 GCF_042735575.1 Streptomyces sp. NPDC059564
GTGACCGGCCGTACTTCTTTCGGGGAGGGCGTCAGGGGTGGAAACCTGCCCGGAACCGAAGCCCAGCGCCGGTGCTGTACGCGCACGGCCTGGGCGCCGCGTCATGGCAGTCGGCAGCTGTGGAAGCGGCCGGAATGGATGTGGCCGAAGGATGCGGGCAGCTGCGCGACGCCCTTGCCGGGAGGGACGGTCAGGCTGCGTCCCGTGTAGCCGGCCTTGTTGTACACGGTGACGCACCGGCCCCAGAGTACGCCCTTGACCCGCCAGGTGCCGGCGCCGTTCCACACCGACGCACCGTCGTTGAACCCGACGTAGGCGGTCGTCTCCGGATACCGCGGCATGTCCTGCGCCGCCAGGCTCACCACGCCCGTGTACGCGGGACCGGTCCATCCGCACACCCAGCCGGGTTCGCAGCGCTCGGAAGGGACGGCGGAGCCGCCGGACCCCGCCTGGGCCGCAGGGGTCAGGGCGAGAACGAGGCATGCGGCGCCCAGCAGGCCGGCCATACCCGTACGTCTCCACGCGCTCCGGCGGCAGGCCCGTCGGGTCACGGCTTCGGCGTGCGCGCTCACAGGATCACCGCCGTTCTCCGTCCCTGCGCCGGCCTGGTGAGGGACTCCGCAGGCTTCCATCGCACCTCCCATCCGTGTAGATCGCACCCCGGAGCGGCGGCGCACCGCCGGCATGGGCGAGCCACTGCCCGCGCAGCGGATTGGTCAGGAGCTGGGTGCCCTGCTGGTCGAGGGGGAAGACGGCCCCCGGGGCCTCAGCGCAGGGCGGCCGCGCCCCCGTGGACGGCACGCATGGCGCGGGCGACGGTCTCCTGGTTTTCGCCGACCGGAGCCACGTAGTCGACGACGTCGCGCGCCGCGTCCTCCCCGAGCGTTCGGGTGATCACCCACGTGGCGAGGTACTGGGACGCCAGGCAACCGCCCGCGGTGGCAATGTTGCCCTCGGCGTGGAACGGCGTGTCCAGCACGGTGACGTCGCAGGCTTCGACGAAGGGCCGGCTCATCCTGTCCGTGCAGGCCGGCATGCCGCCCAGCAACCCGAGCCGGGCGAGCACCAGTGCGCCGGAGCACTGCGCGCCGATCAGCTGTCGCGCAGGGTCGAGCGGCAGCCGGGAGATCAGCCGGTCGTCGGCGACCACGTCGCGCGTCTTCACCCCGCTGCCGATCAGCACGACGTCGGCTTCGGTCACGAACTCCATCGGGCGCTGCCCGGTCACCTCGACGCCGCTCATCGACGTGACCACCGGTGTCGGCGTCGTGATGAAGGCTTCCAAGCCGTCCTTGCGGCACCGGTTGATCATCGCTGAGGCGATGAAGCTGTCGAGCTCGTTGAACCCGTCGAAGGTGACCACGGCTACCCGCATCACAACTCCTTCATGCGCGGATGTGGATCTCGAGCCTGCCTGGCGCGGGGCCGCGGGTCGAGAGCCAATCAGCGGCAGGTGGCATGCCTACTGCCGCTCCGCGTACGGGCGTTACCGGGGCGCCGCGGATTCGGCGCCGTCGCGCGCGACTCGGCGCCGGACCTGGTCCTCCTGGGCGAGGCGCCGCAGCAGCTCGAACACCGGGGCGCAGATCGCGAAGACGATGACCGCCCGCTCGGCCAGAGCCACCGGGTCGTCGAGGCCGGCGGCGCGCTCCAGGTCCAGCCGGGCCACCGACTCGGCCAGCCTGGCGTAGGCGGCGAGCTCGCCCGGGGCGTACTGCGCGTCCAGTCTCTGCAGTTCCTTCAGTGCCGCCGTCAGGCCCTCCACGTGCGGTGACGTGCCGGGCGCCTGCCAGTCCAGGGCCGCGAGCAGGTCCGCCACCTCGGCCCCGGCGGTCGCGTCGGCCTCGGCTTCCTCCTCGTGGCCCGCGGCGCGCTGGGCCGCCACCGGCACCGGCAGGGCGTAGCTGATCGCTCCGAGGGCGCCCTCGGAGCTGTGGGCCTGGTCGACGGCGCCGAGCACGTCACGGGTGGCTGCGATGGACAGGCCGCCGAGCGTGGTCAGCGCCTTGATCAGCCGCAGCCGCTGCGCGTGCTCCTCCCCGTACTCGGCCAGGGTCGCGGCGGTCGCCCGCCCTGCGGGCAGCAGCCCCTCCCGCAGGAAGTACTTGATGCTGGCGACCGGCACGCCGGTCCGCCGGCTGAGCTCCGAGATCTTCATACGGCTTCCCTGCTGGTCGTGCGGTCCGGATCCGTCATCGGCGATTGGACACCACAACAAGATACTGCCACTATCCAGTACCTGGATACCTTAAGTATCCAGCTTAGGAACGCCGCCGCACCGGAGAATCGATGCCTCAACCCACGCCCCCCTCCGTGCTCCGCCGACCCCAGCTGTGGATCGGAACGGGCCTCATCGCCGCAGTGGTCTCGATGCTGTTCGCCCTGCTCTACGTGGGGGGCAACGTCAACCCCAGGGGCAACCTGCGCGACCTGCCCGTGGCCCTGGTCAACACCGACAGCGGCGCCGAGGCCAACGGCCACCGCGTCAACCTGGGCGAGCAGATCGTCTCGGGGATCCAGAAGGCCGCCAAGGGCGACAAGAGCATCGACTGGCAGGTCGTCAGCCGCGAGGAGGCCGACAAGCGGCTGGGCCGGGGCAAGGTCTTCGGCGCCCTCGTCATACCCAAGGACTTCTCCGCCACGGTGACCGGGCTCACCGCCCCGCAGCCCGCGCCCCAGGGCAAGGCCGCCCCGCCGACCCTGACCGTGCTGACCAACCAGGCCGCCGGCAGCATCGGCTCCTCGATGTCCTCCCAGGCCGCCCAGAAGGCCGCCCACGCCGCCTCCGCCCAGCTCGGCCAGGAACTCCTCAAGCAGGCCGGCGCCCAGAAGACCCCGCTCCCGACGGCCGCCCAGCTCAAGCTGGCCGACCCGGTGACCGTGAACGTCGCCGACGGGCACCCCCTCGGCTCCCGCAGCGCCATGGGCCTGAGCGCCTTCTACTACGCGCTGGTCCTGGTCGTCTGCGGCATGCTCGGCGCCAACGTGGTCAATTCCCAGGTCGACACCGCGCTCGGCTACCTGCACACCGATTTCGGCCCCTTCCGCAAGCGCGAACCCGTCCAGCACACCAGCCGGGTCCGCACGCTGGCCATCGGCATGGCGCTCATGCTCGGCCTGTCCCTGATCATGGGCACCCTGGTCGAGGTCGCCACGGTCGGCATCCTCGACATGGACGCCTCCCACCTCGGCCTGCTGTGGCTCTACTCGGTCGCCACCATCGCGGTCGTCGGCATCGGCAGCCTGGCCCTGTTCGCCGCCTTCGGCACCCCGGGCATGCTGCTGGCCACCATCGTGTTCGTCGCCATGGCCGTCCCCTCCTCCGGTGCCACCGTGCCCGTCCAGGCGCTGCCCGGGTTCTTCCGCGCCCTCGCCGAGTTCGAGCCGCTGCGCCAGATCACCGAGGGGCTGCGCTCCCTGCTCTACTACGGAGCCCAGGCCGACGCGGGCCTGACCCGGGCGTGGGCCTCGATGGGTGTCGCCCTGGTCGCCGCGCTGGCCTTCGGCTTCGCCGTCACCCGCCTCTACGACCGCAGGGGGCTGCACCGCATCCCCCACCCCGATGCCGAAACCGGGGCAGCGGTCCCCGGCGAGAACCCGGAGTCCCCGGAGTCCCCCGAAGCCGCGGCACCCGCCACGGCCTGAGACGGCCCCGGCCGGCCACCGGCCGGGTCCCGCCACAGCCCTGAGGCCCGCCACCCCGCCTGACCGACGATGCCGACACCGGCATCCGAAGCAGGGGTCGGCGGGCCTTTCGCGCTCTGCGCGGCAGCTTCTTCGTGCCGTCCTGTCACGTTCCCGCGTTCGCCGGTCCCGTCGAGGAGGATGCGGGCTGAGGATCCTTCCTCGCCCGAGCCCGGTCGCGGGACCATGCGCCGGCGCCGACCAGCAGGGCCGCCCCGGCTCCGTACAGGGGCAGCCACAGGGTCGTGGTGGCTGCCAGGCAGTCGGCGACGGCCTTCTCGCTCTGGGTGTTCTGCGCGTACGCCAGGGCGGCGATGTCGCGATCAGCCAGGTTTCCCAGCGCGGCCCTCGTCTGGATGGCCTCGTACCTGCCCAGCTCACGGCACCCGCTGCGCGTGCCCGACATGGGAAACAGCCAATCCCAGCGCTGGAGCATGGGGGCCAGTGCGATCGCCACGCACAGACCGACGACCAGCGCATACGCGACCAGGCTGCGCATGTACGCGGTCCGGATGCCGGGCGTCCATGCCGGCCGTCCCTGAAAGGCGACGATCACCGCGAGGAGCGTCACCCCGATGTACGTGGCGAACCACTGCCAGGAGCCCTGCGCGAGTGCGAACGTCAGCACGGCGGCGAGTCCGATGCCGACGACCCCGGCCTGACCCGCGGCGACCTGGCCCGCTCCGCCGGCCGCCGGCCTTCGGATTCCCTGAGAGCTGGGTTCGTTCACAGGCCTCTCCCCCGCACGGTCGGAGGCACCAGCATCCTCCGCGCGGCGCCGCGGGGCCCGGTGCCGTACGGGACGGGGACGGCGCGACACCCCAATGGCGCAGCCACCCGGTGCGGGCGCCGTCGGCAGAACACGTATGGGGCTTTCCGCTGATGGAATTCGGCATCCATGGTTCGGAAAGCACATTGTGTACAGCGGTGTTGACGGATTGGATTGCCAAGATCAAGACGATGTGGCACGCACGGCGTCCTCCACCGGCACGGAAGGAAGCGAATGGCATCCATGCTCGACGGCTGCACACCCTGGCCCGAGGAGTTTGTCGACCGCTACTGGGCGGCCGGGCACTGGCGTGGCAATACGCTGGACAACCTGCTGCGCGGCTGGGCCCTGCAGTACGGACCGCGGACCGCGCTCGTGCACGGCGCCACCCGCATCACGTACGCGGCCCTGAACCGGCGGGCGGACCGCATGGCCGCCGGATTCCGGCTGCGGGGCCTGCGGCCCGGGCAACGGGTCGTCGTCCAGCTGCCGAACGTTCCCGAGTTCGTCGTCACCGTGTTCGCGCTGATGCGCGCCGGCACCCTCCCCGTGTTCTGCCCGGTGTCGCACCGCGCGCCCGAGGTGTCGCACCTCGTGCAGGTCGCCCAGGCCGTGGGCTACGTCGGTCCCTCCACGTACCGGGGCTTCGACCACACGGCGATGGCCGCGGACATCGCGGCCCGGGGGCCCTTCCTGCGGCGGGTCTTCCCCCTAGAGGCGCCGGGCGACTCGTCCCCGTACGGCGGTTTCACGACCGATCCGGCGGGCTGCCACTACTTCCCGCTGGGCTCCGTCGACTCCCCGCCCGAGCGGCCGCTGGCGCAGCGCGCCGACCAGGTGGCGTTCTTCCTGCTCTCCGCCGGTACCGCCACGGCGCCCCCGCTCATCCCGCGCACCCACAACGACTACGCCTACCAGGCGCGGGCCGCCGCCGAGCTGGTGTCGCTCACCGAGAACGACGTGTACCTCGCCGCGCTGCCCGCCGAGTCCGACTTCGCCTTCGGCTGCCCCGGCATCGTCGGCACCCTTTCCGTCGGCGGCACCGTCGTACTGGTCGAGGACCCGGGACCCGCCGAGTGCCTTCCGGTCATCGGGCGGGAGCGGGTCACCATCACGTCGGTGGGGCCCGCCGTCGCCGAGCGCTGGCTCGACGCGCTTGCCACGGTCCAGGCCGACGTGAGCAGTCTGCGTCTCGTGCAGATCGGCGGCGCGCCCTTGCCCCGGGCGACTGCCGAGCGGATCGGCCCCGAACTGGGCTGTCGCCTGCAGCAGGTCCACGGAAGGGCCGAGGGGCTGCTCGCTCTCACCCGGCCCGCCGATCCGGACGAGACCGTGCTCGCCACGCAGGGCCGACCGCTCTCGCCCGACGACGAGATCCGCCTGGTCGACGCCGACGGCAAGGACGTGCCCGACGGGGAGCCCGGCGAACTCCTCGCCCGGGGTCCGTACACCCCGCGCGGCTACTACCGGGCGCCCGATCACGACGCACGCTCCTTCACCGCCGACGGCTACTTCCGCACCGGCGACCTCGCGCGGCGCACCCCGGACGGCAACCTGGTGGTGACCGGCCGCCTCGACGACGTCCCGCAGTGGGCCGACCGCGAAGATCCGTCCGCCTCGGACCTGCGACGACCGCGCCCGGATCGCGGGTGACATCGAGGTCGGAAAGAACTTCGGACGGGGATGTCGAGAATCCGTGGCCGGCTCCGTCTCTGTGGTGAACGCGGCCACAATGGGCGCACCAGTACCGAGGAGACACATCATGGCCAAGTACCTGCTGCTCAAGCACTACCGCGGGGCCCCGGCCGCGGCCAACGACGTGCCCATGGACCAGTGGACGCCGGAGGAGATCTCGGCCCACGTGCGGTACATGCGGGACTTCGCGGCCCGGCTCGAGGGAACCGGTGAGTTCGTCGACGGGCAGGCGCTCGCCCCCGAGGGCGCGTGGGTCCGGTACGACGGCGAGGGGCGCCCGCCGGTCACCGACGGACCGTTCGCCGAGACCAAGGACCTCATCGCCGGCTGGATGATCATCGACGTCGACGGCTACGAGCGCGCCGTCGAGCTGGCCGGAGAGCTGTCGGCCGCGCCCGGGGCGGGCGGGAAGCCGATCCACGAGTGGCTGGAGGTGCGCCCCTTCCTGGCCGCGCCGCCCACCATCTCCGACTGCCACTGAGGTGGACGAGGCCCTGCTCCGAAGCCTCACGCCGAGCGTGCTCGGGATCCTCGTCCGCCGCGGAGCCGACTTCGCGGCGGCCGAGGACGCCGTGCAGGACGCGCTGGTCGAGGCCGTCCGCGTCTGGCCGGCCGACCCTCCCCGGGACCCGAAGGGCTGGCTGGTCACCGTGGCCTGGCGCCGGTTCCTCGACGCGACCCGCGCGGACGCCTCCCGCCGCCGGCGGGAGGACCGCGTCGACGAGGAGCCGGCGCCCGGGCCCGCGCCGGCGCTGGACGACACGCTCCAGCTGTACTTCCTGTGCGCCCACCCGTCGCTGACGCCGTCGTCCGCGGTCGCGCTCACGCTGCGCGCCGTCGGCGGGCTGACCACCCGGCAGATCGCCCAGGCCTACCTGGTGCCCGAGGCGACCATGGCGCAGCGCATCAGCCGGGCCAAGCGCACCGTCTCCGGCGTGCGGTTCGACCAGCCGGGCGACGTCGTCACCGTCCTGCGCGTCCTCTACCTGGTCTTCAACGAGGGCTACTCCGGCGACGTCGACCTCGCCGCCGAAGCCATCCGGCTGACCCGGCAGCTCGCGGCCGCGATCGACCACCCCGAGGTGGCGGGGCTGCTCGCGCTCATGCTGCTCCACCACGCCCGGCGCGCCGCCCGGACCGCGCCCGACGGCAGCCTGGTGCCCCTCGCCGAACAGGACCGCAGCCGGTGGGACACCGGGTCGATCGCCGAGGGCGTCGTCGTTCTCCAGGCCGCCCTGGCCCGCGACCGGCTGGGCGAGTTCCAGGCCCAGGCCGCCATCGCGGCGCTCCACGGCGACGCGCGCACCGCCGAGGAGACCGACTGGGTGCAGATCGTCGAGTGGTACGACGAGCTCGTGCGGCTGACCGACAGCCCGGTCGTGCGGCTCAACCGCGCGGTGGCCGTCGGCGAGGCCGACGGACCGCGCGCCGGGCTGGCGGCGCTCGCGGCGCTGGACGAGTCACTGCCCCGCCACACCGCGGTGGCGGCGTACCTCCACGAGCGCGACGGCGACCTGGCGACGGCGGCACGGCTGTACGCCGAGGCGGCCCGAAAGGCACCCAACCTCGCCGAACGCGACCACCTGACGCGCCAGGCCGCCCGGCTCAACGCCCGTGGCCGTCGCTGACGGGTCCGCTGGAACAGCAGGTCGGGTCAGCAGCGGCGGGTCTGGTACGGCACGGGGGCGGGGGCCGGGTCGGGTGGTGTGGGGCACCGGCTCAAGGTGACGAGCAAGGTCAGCGCGATTCCGCCTGCCGCGACGAAGAGCGCGGTGCTGATCCCGTCGGCGGTCGCGACGCGGAGTCGTTCACCGGAGAGGCCGTCGAGGCCGGCGGTCGCCACGAGGACGAGGACGGCGAGGCCGACGGCCGCGCCCGCGCCTGAGCCGGTCGAGGCAATGCCCGAGGCGATGCCCTGTTGCCGGTCCGGGACTCCGGTGGCGGCGGCGATGAACATGGTGGTGAAGACCACCCCGTCGCCGACGCTGAGCGCCACGAGGCCGGGGATGAGTTCCGTGTACCCGCCGTCCGGCGAGATCGCCAGACCGAGCGCGACCGCACCGGCCGCGCCGACGGCGAGCGCTGTGGCCAACGTACGCCGGAGACCGAACCGCGTCACGAGCTGACCTGCGGTGGTCGAACCGGCCACCACCACTGCCGTGGGCAGGAGGAAGCCGGCGCCGGTCTGCAAGGCGTCGTAGCCCAGAACCTCCTGGAAGTAGAGGGACAGGAAGTACAGCACCGAGCCGAAGGTCGCCATGAACATGAAGGCGATGACCACTCCGGTGATCAGGTTGGGGTTGGAGAGCAGCCGGGGCGGCATGAGCGGGTCGGAGCTGCGCCGCTCGATGACGGCGAAGGCTCCGATCAGCAGGAGGCCCGCCGCGGCGCTCACCAGGATGCCCGGCGACAGCCAGCCCAGGCCGGGGCCCTGCACGAGGGCGAAGACGACGAGCGTGACACCGAGGGAGATGCTGAGCGCGCCGGGCAGGTCGAACGTGCGGCCCTTCTCGCGTTCACCGTCCCGGGGGACCACCACGAAGGCGAGCAGCAGCGCGGGGCCGGCCAGGGCGACGTTGACGAAGAAGACGGCCTCCCAGCCGAACGCCTGTGTCAGAAGGCCGCCGAGCAGCACACCGATGACGAGCCCGGCCGCGCCCGACCCTCCCCAGACTCCCAATGCGCGGTTGCGGGCGCGGCCTTCGGCGAAGGTGGTGTTGATGAGGGCCAGGGTGGTGGGGAAGACCAGGGCCCCGCCGAGGCCCTGGACCGCGCGGGCGGCGAGGAGCGTTCCGGGGCCGGTCGCGAGTCCTCCCGCGAACGCTGCCCCGGCGTAGAGCGCGAGGCCGGTGGCCAGGACACGGCGTCGTCCCAGCAGGTCCGCCGCCCGCCCGCCGAACAGCAGGAAGCCGGCCGAGGCCACCGCGTAGACGCTGATGACCGACTGAAGCGTCTGCGCCGAATAGCCGAGGTCGCGTGCGATGTCGGGGAGCGCCACGACGACGATGTACTGATCGAGCGAAACGATCAGCATGGCGAAGGACAGGAGTGCCAGAACCGCCGTCTCCCGGTTCCGGCCGAGGCCGCCGGATTCGGACGAAGCCTCTACGGGTCCCACCGGCAGCGCTCCTGATCGTCGGTCACGTTTCCCCAGACCCTATACAGCGCGCCCTCACCGAACCCGGCAACGAACCGCGCGCCCGCCTCGCCCTCGCGCGGCGGGGGCTTGCTTGACCACGCGCAGAGGCAGCTCTAAATTTAGAGAACTCTCCAAGTTACGGCGAAGGGGTGTGCGCGTATGCAGACGGCCGAAGGAGGACTGCGTGAGCGGCACAAGGCCCAGCGACGGTCGCGGATCCTCGAGGCGACGCGCGAACTCCTGCGGGACGGCCCGGAATCGGTGATCAGTACCGAGCGGATCGCCGAGCGGGCGGAAGTCGCCCCGGCCACCGTGTACAACCTGATCGGACCGCGCGACAAGATCTGGGAGGCGCTCGCCGCCGGGTTCATGGACGAACTCGAGCACCGGCTGGCGGCGCTGGGAGCCGGTGACCCGCGCGAGGTCGTCCGATCGACCGTCCGGCTGTTCGTGGGCGATCCGGTCGTGTCGCGTCGCATGGTGCGCGGGTGGGAGGAGAGCGGCCTCGTACTCGGCCGCAGTCCGCTCACCCAGCTCCGCCGGGCGATGGCGGACGTACGGGAACAAGGCCTCCTGCGCCCCGACATCGACACCGACGCGTTGGCCGCCGTCGTCGGCGCCTCGTGTGTGGGTGCGCTGCACCAGTGGGTCGCCGGCCTGATCGATGACGACCGGTTCCTCGCGCGTGCGCTGTTCGCGCTGGACGTCGTGCTCGCCGCGGCGGCCGCGGATCCCTACCGCGAGCAGCTGGTGGCGCCGCTGCGCGGCCGGGGCGCGGTATGACGGCCGACGCGCTGCCGCGACCGCGAAGCTTCCTGGGCCACGGCGGGATCCGGCTCGCGGCGGACGAGTGGGGCGAGGCGTCCTCGCCGCCTCTGGTCCTGCTGCACGGCGGCGGCCAGACGCGCCACGCCTGGGCTCGGACCGGCCCTCGGCTGGCCACGCTGGGGTGGCGGGTCATCGCTCCCGACCTGCGTGGGCACGGCACCAGCGCATGGTCGGCGGATGGTGACTACGCCCTCGACCTGTTCGCCGAGGACGTCCGGGCGCTCGTCTGCGAACTCGGCGACTCGCCGGCGCTCATCGGTGCCTCGCTCGGAGGCCTGAGTTCGCTGCTCGCCGCCGGAGAGGCGCCCGAGGCGGCGATTCGCGCTCTGGTGCTCGTCGACGTCGCCCATCGACCGGATCCCCGCGGGTTTCGCCGGATCGTCGCGTTCATGCGCCGCCATCCGGACGGATTCGCCGGCGTGGAGGAGGCCGCCGCGGCGGTGTCCGCCTCCGGCCGCCCGTCGCACCGTCCGCGTCCGTACGACCCCGAGGGGATACGGAACAACCTGCGGCGCCACGGCGATCGCTGGGTCTGGCACTGGGACCCCCGGATGCTGGACGGCTTCGAGGGCCGGATGGACCCGCCCGGCATGGCGGAGCGTCTCCTCGACGCCGCGCGCCACGCCGACGTGCCGATCCTGCTCGTCCGCGGCGGGATCAGCGACGTGGTGCGCGAGGACACCGCCGAGCAGTTCTGCGACCAGGTGCCCAAGGCGCGGCGCATCGAGGTGGCCGGCGCGGGGCACATGGTGGCCGGCGACCGGAACGAGCACTTCATCGATGCGGTCGTCCCGTTCCTGAACGGGCTCAAGTGACCCTGTGGCTACCCGCCGCAGCTGGCGAAAGCCTCTCCGGAGCCGCCGCCGCCCCGGTCCATGGGCTCCCTCGGCGGCCGGGTCAGCAGCCCGCTCTCCGCGGTGAACCGAGGGAGCTGCTCACGTAGCGCCGTCGCTCCGAACAGCGCGACGCTCAGCAACAGTTCGGCCGGTGCCCGCTCGCTCGCCTGCCGGACCCGGGCGTGCTCGCGGCGGAGCCGGTGCAGGAGTACGTCTCCGTGCCGGGTACGCCGGGGCCGCATCCACAGCAGCAGGGCGAAGCCGTCCGCGAGGAATACGAGGTACGTGGGGTACGGCCCCGGCCCGGTCGCCAGACCGGCGAGGGCCGCGAGGGGAGGCGCGGCCAACACCGTCAGCAACACCGCCCTGACCGCGAACAGCCGTCTACGGGACAGCAGCAGGCCCTCCCGCTCCAGCTGGTGGGACACCGCCTCCGTGGCCTGCTGTACGCGCTCGAAGCGCCGCAGCCGGCCCGGGTGCCGCTTCACGTGGAGCACGCCGTACTGCGCCCTGGCCAGCTCGGAACGTCCCCGCGACGGCGCGCCTTCCTGGCGTCGGACCGTACGCTGCCAGGTCGCCTCCACCGAGCCGGCCAGGTAGAGCTCCACCAGCGCGGTCTGTCCTGCGCCCCGTTCGCCCCCGCGCAGCATGCCCATCTCCACGGGTGACAGCGGGCGCGGCGCCTGCCCGCGCGCCGATGGCCGCCGCCCGGGCCACAAACGCATCGCGGAGGCCACGAGCAACAGCGGCCAGGCCGCCGCCGCAAGCGCGTTCACGGCGCCGGGCACTGCGGGCCGAGGTGCGGGCACTCCATACCCTCGTACGTCACCGGTACACCCCCAACGCCCCTGCGGCCGTCAGCCGGAGGGGCACAGATCCGACAGGGGCATCGTAGGGGCGTCCGAACATACGCGTCACCGGAACCGTGGTGGGACCGGTCGGCGGCCGAGCGGGAAGGGGCGGCGGCGGGGGTTCGGGCGGGCGGCGCCCTTGGCTAGTCTGCACGGGTGACCATCGAACTGAGCCTGCTGCCGCGTGTCGCCCATCGCGGCCAGGAGGTCACCGCGCCCCGGCTGCGCGGACTCCTCGCGCTGCTCGCGGGTGACGTGCGCACGGGCTGCAGCACCGAGCGGCTGGTGGCGGGGCTGTGGCCGGACGAGTTGCCGGAGCGGCCGGGAAAGGCGCTGCAGGTCCTCGTGTCCAGGGCGCGGGCGCAGCTGGGCGCCGACGTCATCGCCAGCACGCCGGCCGGGTACCGGCTCGCCCTCGCCGAGGATCAGGTCGACAGTTCCGCCCTGCTGCTGCACGCCGCCGCGAGCGCGGACCGGGCCAGGGCCGGGGACCACGCCGGTTCGCTGGCTTCGGCCGAGGCGGGACTCGCGCTGTGGGAGGGCACCCCTGACGGGGCCGACGACCCCGTGGCCGCGTTGCGCGCCGAGCGCGCCCCGGTCCGCGGCACGCTCGTACGCGCCCAGGGGCTCGCGCTCGCCCGGCTGGGGCGGCGCGCGGAGGCGGCCGGGCCGCTGGCCGCGGCCGCCGCGGAGCATCCGCGCGACGAGGAGGTGCTCGCCGAGCTGTTGCGCGGCGAGGCGGCGACGGCGGGCCCGTCCGCCGCGCTGACGCGGTACGAGGCGTACCGCCGTGAGCTGCGGGAGTCGCTCGGCACGGACCCGGGCGCCGGGCTCAAGGCCGTACAGCAGGAGCTGCTGCGCGGCGAGGCGCCCGTGGTCAGGCACGGCGTGCCGCACGAGCCGAACCCGCTCCTCGGCCGGGACGAGGACATCGCGGCGGTGCGGGGGCTGCTGCGCGCCTCCCGCGCCGTCACCGTCGTCGGCCCCGGCGGCCTCGGCAAGACCCGGCTCGCGCACGCCGTCAGCCGCCGGGCCGAGCAGCGCGTGGTGTACTTCGTGCCGCTCGCCGGGGTCACCGCGGGCACGGACGAGGACGTGGCCGCGGAAGTGGCCTCCGCGCTCGGAGCCGGCGAGGGGCGGCCCGCCGCCATCAGCGGCGTCACCTCGGCCGACCCGGTGTCCGGCATCCTCGGCGTGCTCGGCTCCGGGCCCGCTCTGCTGGTCCTCGACAACTGCGAGCAGGTCGTCGGGGGCGCGGCCGACCTCGTACGGGCCCTGGTCTCGTCCTCGAAGGACCTGCGGGTGCTCGCCACCAGCCGGGCCCCGCTCGGCCTGACCTCGGAGGCGGTGTACGCGCTGCCGGAGCTCGCCCTCGACACCTCGGTCGAGCTGTTCACGCAGCGGGCCCGGGCCGCCCGGCCCGGCGTCGAGCTGCCCCCGGACGCGGTGGCCGAACTGTGCCGCCACCTCGACGGGCTGCCGCTCGCCGTGGAGTTGGCCGCGGCGCGGGTGCGGGTCCTGTCGGTGCCGGAGATCGCCCGCCGCCTCGGCGACCGGTTCGCGCTGCTGCGCGGAGGGGTGCGCGACGTACCGGAGCGGCACCGCACGCTGCACGCGGTCGTGGAGTGGAGCTGGAACCTGCTCCCGCCGGACGCCAGGGCGGCGCTGCGCATGCTGTCCGTCTTCCCCGGCGGCTTCTGCGGCGAAGCGGCGGAGCGGGTCCTCGGCGAGGACGGGCTGTTCCTGCTGGAACAGCTGGCCGGCCAGTCGCTGCTCACCGTCGCCGACACCCCGGCCGGTGTGCGGTTCGGGATGCTGGAGACCGTACGGGAGTTCAGCGCGGCCCGGCGGGCGGAGGCGGGCGAGGACGAGGAGGCCGTCGCCCGGTTCCTCGCCTGGGCACGGCACTTCGGGGTCGCGCACCACGACGTGCTCTTCGGCTCGCAGCCGCGGACCACCTGGGAGCGGATCAAGGCCGAGCAGGACAACCTCGTACTGGCCCTGCGGCACGCCCTGGACCGTACGGACGGGCCCACCGTCGCCGCCCTCACGGCCGTACTCGCCGCTCTGTGGTCCACCGACTCCAACTACCCCCGCCTCGCGGCCCTCGCCGCGGACACCGGCCCGACGCTGTCGCACTACCACCCCGGACCCGAATGCGTCGAAGTCGCCCGCGCCGCAGCGCTGTTGGTCACGGCGAACCTGCTCATGGGCTCCGGCCTGCGTGCCCTGCGCCAGCTCGTCACCCTGCGGCGGCTGCCCCCGGCTCCGCCGGACACGCTGCTGCGGGCCACCGCGGTGGTGCTGAGCGCGCTCCCCGAGATGCTGCCTCCCGACTACGCCGTACTGCGGGAGCTCTGCGACAGGGACGGCGACCAGCCGCTGGTCGCCGGTCTCGCCGAGTGCGTCGCCACGTACGTCTGGGAGTACGAGCACGACGTCGACCGCGCGCTCGCCTCGGCCCGCCGGATGGTCGCCGCGCTGGCTCCGGTCGACAATCCGTCCATGCGGCTCATGGGGCATTCCCGGCTGGGTGAACTGTGCTTGCGGATGGGGCGGGGCGAGGAGGCGTACGAGCACCTCAGGGCGGCGCTCGAGGTGGTGCCGCGGCTCGCCGACGGGCACGACTACATCGGCATCCGCACGTCGCTGCTCCACGCCAGCCTGCAGCGCGGCGACCCCGACGAGGCCGAGTACTGGGCGCGGCAGGCGGAGGGCGACGACACCCGGCAGCAGGAGTCCTTCTACGGCCCCGACTTCGGCGGGCGCGCCGAGATCGCGCTCGCCCGCGGACTGACGGAGGTCGGGCTCCGCCTGTGGCGCGGCACCGTGGCGCGGCTGCCCGGGGCCGACGCGCCGCACGGCGGCGACCCCTGGCTCGACCCGTGGGCGCTGCAGCTCCAGTCGGCGGCGGTGACGGCGCACGCGCACGCCGGCCGTCTCGAACTGGTCGCGGAGTCGGTCGACCGGCTGCGGCAGCGGCTGCGGACCCTGCTCACCGGTCCGGACCGCTCGCCCATGGAGCTCCCCGTGCTGGGGACGGTGCTGCACGCCCTCGGTATGGCGGGGCTCGCGTCCGGCGACGCCTCCGGGGTACGGATGATCGCGCTGGCCGAACGGCTGCCGGTACTGCGCGAGTTCCAGCCGACGATGTCGGCGGAACGGGCTCGCGAGGCGGCCGAGGACGCCGACAGGACGGCCTACCGCGACGCGGTGTCGGAGTACGCCGCCCTGGAGCGGAACGGGCTGCGGGAGGCAGCCCGCGCGCTCACTTCGGGTCTCGGTTGAACAACGACATCGACCAGCGGTAGCCGAGCAGGGTCAGGCCGACGCACCAGACGATCGCGATCCACCAGTTGTTGCCGATCTCGGTGCCGAGCAGCAGGCCGCGCAGGGTCTCGATGGCCGGCGTGAAGGGCTGGTACTCGGCGATCGGCTGGAACCAGCCCGGCATCGTGTCCGCCGGGATGAAGGCGCTCGAGATGAGCGGCAGGAGGATCAGTGGCATGGCCATGTTGCTGGCCGCCTCGGCGTTCGGGCTGGCCATGCCCATCCCGACCGCGATCCAGGTGAGCGCGAGGGAGAACAGCGCGAGCATCCCGAACGCCGCCAGCCACTCCAGGGCCGTGGCGTCCGTGGACCGGAAGCCGATGGCCACGGCGACGGCGCCGACGAGGACGAGGCTGGCGAGCACCTGCAGCACACTTCCGACGACGTGCCCGATGATCACGGAGCCGCGGTGGATCGCCATCGTACGGAAGCGGGCGATGAGGCCCTCGGCCATGTCGGTGGAGACGGACACGGCGGCCCCGATCACGGTGCTGCCGATGGTCATCATCAGGATGCCCGGGACGATGTAGGCGATGTACTCGGAACGGTCGGCGCCGCCGCCACCGATGCCCGCGCTCATCACGTCGCCGAAGATGTAGACGAAGAGCAGCAGCAGCATGATCGGCGTGAGCAGCAGGTTCAGGGTGAGGGACGGGTAGCGCCGCGCGTGCAGGAGGTTGCGGCGCAGCATCGTGTTCGAGTTGCGTACGGCGAGGGACAGGGCGCTCATCGGACGTTCCCCTTCGGCTGGTTGGGCACGGCGGTTCCGCTGGTCAGGGCGAAGAAGACGTCGTCGAGGTCGGGGGTGTGCACGGTCAGCTCGTCCGCCTCGATGCCGGCCGAGTCCAGCCAGTCGAGGATGGAGCGCAGCTCGCGCTGGCTGCCGCCGCTGGGGATCTGCAGCGACAGCGCCTCGTCGTCCCGGGTGACCTCGCGCAGGGTGACGGCGGCGAACTGGTACGCGGTCGGGTCGGTGAACCGCAGCCGCACGTGCCCGCCCGGGATGAGCCGCTTCAGCTCGTCGGCGGTCCCCTCGGCGGCGATCCTGCCGTCGTTCAGCACCGCGATGCGGTCGGCGAGCTGGTCGGCTTCCTCCAGGTACTGGGTGGTGAGGAAGACGGTGACGCCGCCGGAGACGAGGCCGCGGATGATGTTCCACATGGTGTGGCGGCTGCGCGGGTCGAGGCCGGTGGTCGGTTCGTCGAGGAAGATGATCCGCGGGTTGCCGACCAGCGTCATGGCGATGTCGAGGCGCCGCTTCATGCCGCCGGAGTAGGTGGAGACGGGCTTCTTCGCGGCCTCCACCAGGTCGAAGCGCTCGAGGAGTCCGGCGGCGGTACGGCGGCCCTCGCCGCGGGAGAGCTGGTGCAGGTCGGCCATGAGGAGCATGTTCTCCTCGCCGGTGATCAGGCCGTCGACGGCGGAGAACTGGCCGGTGACGCCGATCACGGCGCGTACGGACTGCGGGTCGGTGGCCAGGTCGTGGCCGCCGACGCGCAGGTGGCCGGCGTCGGCGGTGATGAGGGTGGAGAGGATCTTGACGGCGGTGGTCTTGCCGGCGCCGTTGGGGCCGAGGAGGGAGAAGACGGTGCCGGACGGCACCGCCAGGTCGATGCCGTCGAGGACCGTTTTGTCCCCGTAGGCCTTGCGGAGCCCCTTGGCCGCGATGGCGGGAGAGTGCGAAGTCGTTGTCGTCATGCCGCAGAGCGTGCGGCAGGGCGCGTTCAGCGCGGTTTCACGATGGTTTCAGCGCCCTGGAACCGGGGTTGCCCCGGGGTCGCTCTGCCGTTGAGGCGTCCCTGGTCAGGGGGTGACCGGGTGAGCGGCCAGGAACCGGGCCAGGGCTTCGGCGACCGGTCGGGGCTGCTCGATGTGGAGCAGGTGGCCCACGCCGTCGATGACGCACTCCTCGACGTCCGGCACGGTCGCGCGGAGGAAGGCGGCCACCTCGACCCACAGCGGCAGGGTGCGGCTTCCGAGCACGGACAGCACCGGTTGGCGGATCGCCGCGGCGTCGTCGGGGCCGAACGGCCACTCGGCCAGGCCGGGGAGTTCGACCCCGAAGAACGTGTCCGCGTCCTTGACCGCCTGCTCGACGCTGCCCGGCATGCGCTCCTCGAGCAGGGTCCGGCAGCGCTCCCAGTCCATTCCGCCGACGAGGGACAGGAACAGCGCGAGGGCGTGTTCGGGCTCCCCGCCGGCGTACGCCTCGAACGCCGGCGCCGCCTGGGCGAAGAAGGCCTCGCCCGCGGGCACGGACAGCAGGGCGAGCTCCAGCAGGGCGACCGTGGCGATGCGGTCGGGGTGGTCCTGGGCGAGCTGGGCGGCGACTGCCGCGCCGCTCGAGTGCCCGGCCACGTGAACGCGGTCGATCCCTAGGTGGTCGAGCAGCGCGAGGGCATCGGCGGCGTGCGTGGTGACGGGGACCGGCCCGGGGGTGTGGGTGCTGCCGCTCCAGCCCCGCTTGTGGTAGCGGATGAGCCGGTGGTCCCGGTTGAGTGCCGGCTCGGCGACGAGCGGGACGAAGCTGTCGGCGAGGACGGGGCTGATCAGCAGGACCGGCTCCCCGGCACCGCGGATCTCGTATTCCAGTTCGATTCCGTTGATCGTGGCGGTGTCCATGATGTCCTCCATGGCCATTGTGGCTCACCATGGAGGCGTCCGCGCGGCCGCTACGGCCGGCGGGCGGCGGTCAGGCCGAGGCGGTCCAGGCCGTCGTCAGCCCGTCCAGCCACGCGGGCGGCAGCTCCGCGGCGTTCCACTCCGCACGCAGCTCCTGCGGCGCGGCGACGAGCCGCTCCAGTACGGCGATGCTCGTGGCGGAGTGGACGAGCGAATAGCGGCCGTGCACCGTGATGGCGCTGCCCGGTCCGAACTCCGCGAACAGCCGCTCCAGCCGGGCCCGGTGGGCCGTGGCGAACCCGGTCAGCCGACCGGCGTACCCGGCCCGCTGGCGAGGGCTCATCGTTCCGAGGACGGCGGCGAGGACCTCCTCGGTCACCTCCGGATCCAGCTCCGAGACCACGGTGAACGACAGGTACAGCGGCGTGAGCGCCACCCGCGCCCGCTCCACCTCCATGCGCCCGGCCCGCGGATGCTCTCCGGCGGGGCCCGGCTGCCCGTCCGGGCCCACGACCCGCAGGAGGGTCCGCTCGGCGACGGTGCCGAGCTCCTCCAGCAGGTCCCCGGCACCGTCGAGCCAGCCCGACTCGTACTCCTCGCCCTTGTCCCCCGGCGCGCTGCGTCCGCCGCCGCTCAGCTCCTCGTGCGCGAGAGCCAGCGCACCCGCCTCCACGAGCCCGATCAGTTCCAGCGCGTCATCGGAAGGGACCCCCGCCCGGGCGAGGAGTTGCAGCAGCGTCGTCCTCGCGTTGTCGACACTGACCTCGTCCGGCCACTGCCGTCCCTCGTCGGCCGTGCTCAACGGACCCTCCTCATCGCTCAGGTAGTGCGGTGTCTGCGACCCACGTCACGGTATCCTCCCCCGCGACCGGCGCGGGCCAGGCAGCAGGCGGGAACCCCGGCGCGGCCGCCGTCCACCGCGCACCAATGGGCGAAGGCACCTCTCGCGCACAGGGGAAGGCCCCGAACCGCGTTCGCGGTTCGGGGCCCGGGACCGGGGCGCGGGGGCGGCTATTGCACCCAGGGCTTCCAGGTGGTCTCGTTGCGCTCCACCCACTTCTTCGCCGCCTCCTGCGGGGACAGCTTCTCCTCGGCGATCATCAGCGACACCTCGTTCTGCTGGGCCTTGGTCCAGTGGAACTTCTTCAGGAAGCCGGCCGCCTTTCCGCCGGACTCCGCGAACCGCGTGTTCAGGTACTTCTGCAGCGGTGTGTGCGGGTAGGCGCAGGCCACCTTCTGCGGGTCGTCCGCGCAGCCCTCGGTGTACTCGGGGAGTTTCACCTCGGTCATCGGGACGCGCTCGAAGAGCCACTGCGGCTCGTACCAGTACGTCAGGAACGGCTTGTGTTCCTTGGCGAACTGCTTGATCTGGGTGATCTGGGCCGCCTCGGAGCCGGCGAAGACCACCTCGAAGTCCAGGCCCAGGTTCTTCACCAGTGCCTTGTCGTTCGTGACGTAGGACGGGGAGCCGTCCATCAGCTGGCCCTTGCCGCGGCTCTCGGGGGTGCGCAGCTGGTCGGCGTACTTGTCGAGGTTCTTCCAGTCGGTGACGTCGGGATGGGCCTCGGCGAAGTAGGTGGGGACGAACCAGCCGATGTGGCCCGTCACGCCCAGGTCCCCGCCGGGGGTGATGGTCTTCTTGCCCTCTACGTAGCGCTTCTCCTGCTCGGGGTGGCCCCAGTCCTCCAGGATCGCGTCGACGCGGCCCTGGCTGAGGGCGTCCCAGGCCGGGACCTCGTCGACCTGGACGGTGTCCACCCGGTAGCCCAGCTCGTGTTCGAGGAGGTAGGAGGCGACGGCGGTATTGGCCTGGGCGCCGACCCACGACTGGACGGAGAGGGTGACGGTCTTCGCGCCCTGTGCGGCGGCGTACGGGGAGGACTGGCGGGTCATGTCGGCGGCACCGCAGCCGGTGAGGACGGCGAGTCCGGTCGCGGCGGCGAGGACGGCCGCGCCGCGTCGGCCGCGCAGGGTGCGCCGGGGGGTTGCGTCGCGCATGTCAGGCCTCCTTCACGGGCTGGGTGACGCGGTCGAGGAGCAGGCCGAGGCAGACGATCGCGGCGCCGGCCACCAGGCCGGTGGCCAGGTCGCCCTGGGCGAGGCCGAGGACGACGTCGTAGCCGAGGGCGCCGCCGCCGACCAGGCCGCCGATGATGACGACGGCGAGGACCAGGACCACGGCCTGGTTGACGGCCAGCAGCAGCGCCGGCCGGGCCAGGGGCAGTTGGACCTGCCGGAGCAGCTGCGAGCGGGTCGCGCCGAGCGAGCGGGCGGATTCGACGACGGTCGGGTCCACCTCGCGCAGGCCCTGGACGGTGATCCGGACGACGGCCGGCAGCGCGTACACGACGGCGGCCGCGGCGGCCGGTGCGCGGCCGACGCCGAACAGCGCGACCACGGGGATGAGGTAGACGAACTGCGGCAGGGTCTGGCACACGTCGAGGACGGGCCGCAGCAGCCGCTCCGCGCGGGCGCTGCGAGCCGCTCCCACGGCGATCGCGAAGCCCAGTACGAGGGTGACCGCCACGGCGGCCAGGACCTGGGAGAGCGTGTCCAGGGAGGCTTCCCACACGCCGAGGACTCCGACGGCGCCCAGGGCGAGGACCGCGGTGAGGGCGGTGCGCCAGGTGCCCGCGAGCAGGGCGAGAGCGGCGGCCACGAGCAGGAGCAGCCACCAGGGGGCGGCCTGCAGTCCGCCGCGCAGCGGGTCGAGGATCCAGCCGGTGAAGCGGGCGGCCCAGTCGGCGGTGCCGCCGACGACGGGGACGCCGGAGTAGAGGTGGTCGGTCATCCAGGCGACGGCCGAGTTCACCGGGGCGGCGAGGGAGACGGTCCAGGACTCGGGCCACAGGGTGCTGCCGGCGATGCGCCCGGCGACGGCGGCGGCGACCGCCGCGAGGAGGGTGAGGAAGCGGCCGTACCAGCCCGAGAACACCCGGCGCAGCAGGTCCTGTTCGCCGACGGGCACGGTGGCGCCGATCCGGCGGCCCGCGGCGTCGGCGGTGCGGTCCAGCACCACGGCGAGCAGCACGATCGGGATGCCCGCGGCCAGGGCGGCGCCGACGTCCACGGAGGCGAGGGCCTGGTAGACGCGGTCGCCGAGGCCGCCCGCGCCGATCACGGAGGCGATGACGGCCATGGACAGGCCCGTCATGATGGCCTGGTTGACGCCGAGCAGGAGCTGTCGGCGCGCGAGCGGAAGGCGGGCGGTCAGCAGTCGCTGGCGCCCGGTGGCGCCGAGCGAGGCGGCGGCTTCCATGACTCCCGCGTCGGCCTCGCGCAGGCCGAGGGCGGTGAGGCGGGCCATGGGCGGGGCGGCGTAGACCACGGTCGCGAGGACGGCGGCGGGCACGCCGATGCCGAAGACCAGCACCATCGGCAGCAGGTACGCGAAGGCCGGCAGGATCTGCATGGTGTCGAGTACGGGGCGCAGGGCGCGGTCGGCGCGCGGGGAGAGCCCCGCGGCGAGGCCCAGCAGGGCGCCGAGTACGACGGAGGCGGCGACGGCGACGGCCATCAGCGCGAGGGTCTGCATGGTCGGCACCCACATGCCGAGCAGTCCGCAGGCGGCGAAGGCGGCGGCGCAGGTCAGGGCGAGCCGGATGCCGGCGAGGCGCCAGGCGACCAGGGCGGCCAGGGCGGTGACCCCGGTCCAGCCGGCGGCGAGCAGCAGCACGTACACGGCGCGGACGGACACCACGACGGCGTTGCTGATGTGACCGAAGAAGTAGAGGAACAGCGGGTGGCTGTCGCGGTGGTCGATGATCCAGTCGCCGGCGCGGCCGAGCGGGCCGGACAGGTCGACGGCCAGGGCCGCGGGCCAGCTGCCGGCGCCCGGGAAGGCCACGGCGAGCGGGATCAGCAGGGCGACGGCGACGCCCATCGGGAGGAGGACTCCGCGACGCCCGGCGCGGCCGGGCAGGGTTCTGCGGGGGCGGTCCTGCTGCGCGGACGCGGTACGCGAGTGACGCGGGCCGGCGGGCCGTTCGGCGGACTGCGGGGCTTCCGAAGGGGCGGCGGCGCGGGCGTCGGTCGCGGTGGGGGTCGGGGTCGCGGTCATGCGCACCACCTCCGGGCATCGGGGACGGGGACCGCGCAACGGGCGGGGCGGGTCATGCCGCCACCCCCGGTCCGGTGGCGGCCGGGAGCCCGGCGACGACGGCGAGCAGCCCCGCGTCGTCCACGACGCCCAGGCAGCGGCCGTGGTCGACCACGCGGGCCGGGCCGCCGCTGCGGGCGACGGCCTGGATGGCCTCGACCACGGTGGTGGCGGGGCCCAGTGCGGGTCCCTGGTCGGCCTCGCCGGCGGTGGCGGGGCGCATCGCGGTGCGGACGGTGAGCACCTGTTCGCGGGGGACGTCGCGGACGAAGTCCCGTACGTAGTCGTCGGCGGGCGAGCCGACGATCTCCTCGGGCGTGCCGAGCTGCACGATGCGGCCGTCGCGCATCAGCGCGATCCGGTCGCCCAGGCGCAGGGCCTCGGCGAGGTCGTGGGTGATGAAGACCATGGTGCGGCCCTCTTCGTGGTGGAGCCGGGCGACCTCCTCCTGCATCTCGCGGCGGATGAGGGGGTCGAGCGCGCTGAACGGCTCGTCGAACAGGAGCACTTCGGGGTCGGCGGCGAGGGCCCGGGCCAGGCCGACGCGCTGCTGCTGGCCGCCGGAGAGCTGGCCGGGGCGGCGCTCCTCGAGTCCTTCGAGGCCGACCTTGGCGACGAGTTCGGCGGCCTTGTCCCGGCGGTCGCCGCGGCCGACGCCCTGGATCTCCAGTCCGTACGCCACGTTGTCGAGGACGGTGCGGTGCGGGAGCAGGCCGAAGTGCTGGAAGACCATGGCGGCGCGGTGGCGGCGCAGGGCGCGCAGCCGGGTGGCGTCCATGGCGAGGACGTCCTCGCCGTCGATGGCGAGGCTTCCGGCGGTGGGTTCGATGAGCCTGGTGAGGCAGCGTACGAGGGTGGACTTGCCGGAGCCGGACAGGCCCATCACGACGAAGACCTCGCCCTTGCGGACGTCGAAGGTGACGTCCCGGACGGCGGCCGTGCAGCCGGTGCGCTCGCGCAGTTCGGCGGCGGACAGGTCGGCGTCGGCGGAGCCGGGGACCTTGGCGGCCGCCTTCTCGGGGCCGAAGACCTTCCACAGGCCGTCCACGGCGAAGACGGGGGGCGCGGCGGGGGTGCTCTTCACGGCGGGGGTCGTGTTCACCGGGTACCGCCTTCGCGGGCCAGCAGTTCGGCTGCCTTTTCGCCGACCATGAGCACTCCGATCATCGGGTTGACCGCGGGCATCGTGGGGAAGACGGAGGCGTCCGCGATGCGGATGCCTTCGAGCCCGCGGATCTTCAGGTCCGGGTCCACGACGGCGCCGGGGTCGTCGGCGGCGCCCATCCGGCAGGTGCCGGCCGGGTGGTAGACGGTGTGCGCGACGGAGCGGGCGTAGGCGCTCAGCTCTTCGTCGCCGGTGATCTCCGGGCCGGGGCACACTTCCCGCTTGAGCCAGCCGGCGAGCGGCTGGGTCGCGGCGATCTCGCGGGCGAGCTTGATGCCGTCCACCAGGGTCCGGCCGTCGTAGTCGTCCTCGTCCGTGAAGTAGCGGAAGTCCAGGGCCGGTTTCACCTCGGGGTCCGCGCTGGTCAGGTAGAGGCGGCCGCGGCTGCGGGGCTTGGGGATGTTGGGGGTCATCGACACGCCGTGCGCGGGCCGTTCGTAGCCGATGCGCTCGGGGTTGTCGGTGAAGGGGACCTGGTAGAAGTGGAACATCAGGTCGGGTCCCGCGGATTCGGGGTCGCGCCGGACGAACAGCCCCGCGTCGCTGTCCATCGCGGAGTTCTCCGGTATCGGGCCGTCGGTCTCCCAGACGATCACCGACTCGGGGTGGTCGAGCAGGTTCTCCCCCACGCCGGGCAGGTCGTGCACCGGGGGGATGCCGAGGGCTTCCAGGTCCGCGCGCGGGCCGATGCCCGAGTGCAGCAGCAGCCGGGGGGTGTCCACCGCGCCGGCGCACACCAGTACCTCGCGGCGGGCGGTGACCAGGGACTCCGTACCGTCCGAGGCGCGTACGTGGACCCCGCGCGCCCGGGTGCCGTCGAGTTCCAGGCGGTGGGCCCAGGTCTCCAGGAGGATCGTGAGGTTGGGGCGCTCGTCCATGACGGGGTGGAGGTAAGCCACGGACGCCGAGGAGCGCTTGTTGTCCTCGGGGTGGTAGGCGAGGTCGAAGAAGCCGGCGCCCTCGTGGAAGGGCTTGCGGTTGAAGCCCTCGACGCGCGGGACGCCCAGGGCGCTCTGCGCGGAGTCGACGAAGTCGCGCGCGATGGCGTTGCGGTCCTTCTCGTCCACCGGGACGATGTTGTTGAGGAGCCGGTCGAAGTAGGGGTCCATGGCGGCCGCGTGCCAGCCCTCGGCTCCCGCCCGCGCCCACTCGTCCCAGTCGGACGGGAGCGGCTTGAAGGCGATGAGGGTGTTGTGCGAGGAGCAGCCGCCGAGGACGCGGGCGCGGCTGTGGCGGATGTGCGAGTTGCCGCGGGGCTGCTCGGTGGTGGGGTAGTCGTAGTCGAGCTCGCCGCCGAGCAGGCCCATCCAGCGGCGCAGGGTGAGGACTTCGGGGCGGTCGACGTCGCTGGGGCCGCCCTCGATGACGGCGACGGTGACGTCCGGGTCCTCGGTGAGGCGGGAGGCGATCACCGAGCCGGCGGTGCCGCCGCCGACGACGACGTAGTCGTACTGCTGCTCCGTGGGGGTGGGGGTGGGGCTGTGCGTGGGGGTGGTCATGCTCTGTTCCTCCTTCAGCCCGCGAACCAGCGCACGGGGCGCGGGGCGAGGTTCTGGTACACGTGCTTGGACTCGCGGTACTCGGCCAGTCCCGACGGGCCCAGTTCGCGTCCGATGCCGGACTTTCCGAAGCCGCCCCACTCCGCCTGCGGGAGGTAGGGGTGGAAGTCGTTGATCCAGACGGTGCCGTGGCGCAGCCGGCCGGCCACGCGGCGGCCGCGGCCCGGGTCGGAGGTCCACACCGCACCGGCGAGCCCGTACTCGGTGTCGTTGGCGAGCGCGACGGCCTCGGCCTCGGTACGGAAGGTCTCGACGGTCAGGACCGGCCCGAAGACCTCCTCCCGTACGACGCGCATCCCGCGGTGGCAGCGGTCCAGGACGGTCGGCCGGTAGAAGTAGCCTGGCCCGTCGGGGCGTTCGCCGCCGGAGCGGAGTACGGCTCCCTCGGCGAGGGCGGAGGCCACGTACTCCTCGGTGCGTTCGCGCTGGGCGGCGGACACCAGGGGCCCGCACTCCACGCCCGGGTCGGTGCCGCGGCCGAGGCGGATCCGGTCGGCCCGGCGGGCGAGTTCGGCGACGAAGCGCTCGGCGACGCTCTCCTCGACGATGAGCCGGGAGCCGGCGGAGCAGACCTGGCCGCTGTGCATGAAGGCGGCGTTGAGGGCCTGGTCGACGGCGGTGTCGAAGCCCTCCTCGGTGGCGCAGGCGTCGGCGAAGACGACGTTCGGGTTCTTGCCGCCGAGTTCGAGGGCGACCTTCTTGACGGAGTCGGCGGCCGCGCGCATCACCTTCGTACCGCTGGTGAGACCGCCGGTGAAGGAGACGAGGTCGACGTCGGGGTGGGCGGCGAGGCGCGCGCCGACGGGGTCGCCGGGGCCGGTGACCAGGTTCGCGACGCCGGCCGGCAGTCCCGCTTCCGCCAGCAGGCCGATGAGGGCGACCGTGGACAGCGGGGTGATCTCGCTGGGCTTGAGCACGAAGGTGTTGCCCGCGGCGAGGGCGGGGGCGATCTTCCAGGAGGCCTGGAGGAGGGGGTAGTTCCACGGGGTGATCAGGGCGCAGACCCCGACGGGCTCGTGGACGACGACGCTGTGGACGTCGGGGGTGCCGGCGTCGATCACGCGGCCCGCGCTCTCTCCGGCGACGAGGTCGGCGAAGTAGCGGAAGGCGTCGGCGACGCAGTCCACGTCGACGCGGCCCTCTTCGAGGGTCTTGCCCGCGTCGCGGCTCTCCAGCAGCCCGAGCCGTTCGCGGTCGCGGTGGAGCAGGTCGGCGGTGCGGCGCAGCAGGGCGGCCCGCTCCAGGACGGGGGTCTGGGGCCACTCCCCGCCGTCGAAGGCCGCGCGGGCGGCACTGACGGCCGCGTCGGTGTCCGCGGTGCCGCCCTCGGCGACGACGGCGAGGACCGTGGCGTCCGCCGGGTCGAGGACCTCTCGGGTGGCTCCTGATACCGCGGAACGCCAGGTCCCGGCGATGTGGATGGTCGTCTGCTCGGACACGACGCGCTGTACCTCCGATTCCGGCACCGCGGACTCCCCGCGGTGGTGCTGCTCGTGCCCGCTTGCCCGGTCCCGAGGAAGCCATGTCCCATCCGTCACGGGAAGTGACGGGAGTCACTCCCCGTCGCGACGGGGAAGTGGGGGGCAGATTGGGACATACGGGATGCCCAGCCGGCCCGTCACAGGGCGCAGGCGGCGCTCCACCACGCCCGGAGCCCGCTCAAACGGCAGGTCGAGCCGTTTGAGCGGCCATGTCGTCGGCGTTGAGGGTGCGCGGGACCGGAGCGGTCTCGCCGTCGGCGATCAGCGCGGTGAGTCACCGCTCGTCAGCAGTCGGCCGGCACGCTGACGGCCGCTCGCGCGCAGCACGCCGGAGTGCGTCCGCCGGAAGTTCTCGATGCGTGGCCGGGCCGGATGGGGCCGCTGTCACACCGCGGCGCCACCCGGCGGGGCGGAGGGGATTCAGAGGTAGGGGCTCCAGCGGCCGAATCGGGCCATCAGCTTGCGTGCGGCGGCCTCGTCCAGTCCGAGCGCGGCCGCGGCCTGCCCCGTGCTCAGGTCATGGCGAGTGCCCCGCGCCGCCCAGTAGCCGACCCGCCCCGCGGTGACCTCCAGCCGGCGGGCCGCCCGTACGGCCGCGACCGGGGACGTCCGGGTCAGCTGGTCGATCTCCTGCTCCAGCCGCTCCAGCAGGTGCGTGACCGACTCCGGCAGGCGGACCGTCGTCGCCTCGATCCGGGCGGTGTGCCCGTCCCAGTCCCGCTCGCACGCGTCCGCCTCGGCCTCACCGCCCTCCTCCAGGTCCTCCTCGCCGATCGCCTCCCAGTCGAGTCGGTGTTCGGGCCCGGCCCAGCCGCAGGAGCACACCGCGCGCAGCGCGGACGCCCGGGGTACGTGGGCGAAGTGGCCGTCGTAGACGCTCCATTGCGACACCGACTGCCCGCCCGGGCCGGAGCCGGTATCGAAATACGCCGGTCCGGGAACGCTCCCGTCGGCCAGCAACACGCCGACCGCACCCTCGTGCGAGGAGCCGAACTCCTCCGTCGTCCACGTCTCCCGCTCGCCCACGACACCCCTCCAACTCCCCGCCACCCGTACGGGCCGGCCCCGGCCGGGGCCGCCGCAGTACGACGATGCCGCAGCCGGAACAACAGCCGTGCCCGAATTCACGAATGAGCGGATCTGACCGTTTCCGGTCCGGCCGACCGCCCGCATGCGCCCACTGTCGTCCGGACAGTCCAGGACCCGACCCGACCCGGAACGGGCCCGGGGCGTCCGTCGGCGACGGAACCGCACGGCGGATCTCGGCGTCCATTCGAGCATCCACAAGATCACGAACGCTGACGGAGGCTTCGCCCATGGCTGGAACCGCTGCCCGCTACCTCTACCTCGCCCGGCACGGCGAGGCCTCAGCGGACGAGAGCGAGCTGACGGACAACGGCCGCCGGCAGGCCGTACTGCTCGGTGCGCGACTTCGGCGCAGCCCGCTCTCGGCCATCCACCACGGCCCGCTCCCGCGAGCGGCGCAGACCGCCCACCTGATCGGCGACCAGCTCGACGGCGTTCCCTTGCGGACGTCGGAACTTGCCGGGGACTACATCCCCTACCTGCCGCAGAGGGAAGAGCTGCCTTCGGAATCGGCCGGTGCCATGCTCGGCCACCTGGCCCAGTTCCCGGCCGAGGAGCGTGAATGCGGCCCGGAGTTGGCGAAACAGGCTCTCGCACGGTTCGCCGGACCAGTCGATGGTGACGAGCCACGGCACGAGTTGGTCGTCACCCACAACTTCCTCATCGGCTGGCTCGTCCGGGCCGCCCTCGACGCGCCGAAGTGGCGTTGGATGGGCCTCAACCATGCCAACGCCGCGCTGACCGTCATCCGCTACGCGCCCGGCCGGCCCGCGTCCGTGCTCTTCTACAACGACACGGGGCACCTCCCCGCAGAGCTCCGCTGGACCGGCTTCCCCACCGACCTCCACGTCTGAGGCCCGCCTGGCCGATGGGCAACCGGGCGCCGCATCTGGCCGCGACCCAGGTGGGCCGGTATAGGCTGCGGCCCCGACCACCCCCAAGGAGTGCACCCTCCGTGCCTGAGGACCTGGCCCCTCCCCTCCCCGGAACGCTCCACCACGTCGAGATCTGGGTCCCCGACCTGGACCGCGCCGTCGCCGACTGGCAGTGGTTCCTCGAAGATCTCGGCTACACCCTCCACCAGAGCTGGGAGCACGGCCGCAGCTGGAAACTGGGCCCCACCTACCTCGTCTTCGAGCAGTCCCCCGCCCTCACCGCCCACCGGCACGACCGCTGCGCGCCGGGCCTGAACCACCTCGCCTTCCACATCGACAGCCCCGCCCGGGTCGACGTGCTGACCGCGAAGGCCCTCGCGAACGGCTGGACGCTCCTGTTCCCCGACCGCCACCCCCACGCCGGCGGAACCCACCAGCACGCCGCCTACCTCGAATCCCGCGACGGCTTCGAAATCGAACTCGTCGCCGCCATCACCGCGTAGCCGGAGGACGTCCTCGATGTCCTCGACGGCTCCACCGGTTCACGATGGCCCGCTATTTCGACACCCACTGGTTCATGGACTACCGGGAAAGCAGCTGACGGAACCCCGCTGCCAACAGCTCGCGTACGACTGCCTATCAGTCTCTGACCAGGCAGAAAGGGTGCCCGGCCGGATCGATGAGAACCCGCCAGATGTCCTCGTTCGGCTGGTGATCCGGCTTGCTCGCACCCAGTTCCAGCAGGCGGTTCTCGGCTTCGTCCAGGTCGTCGACGGCGAAGTCGAGGTGGAACTGCTGAGGAACGGTTTGGTCGGGCCAGCGGGGAGCCCGGTAGTCGTCGACCCGTTGGAAGCCGATGAAGAGTCCGTCCTCACAGTTGAGACCGGCGAAGTCGGCGTCGGATTTCGGGTGAGGTTCGTGGCCGGTGGCCTGCTGGTAGAACGCCGCCAGAGCCGGCGGATCAGGGCAGTCGAGTGTGATCGCGCGCAGCTTCATCCGCAGGGGCATGGCATCTCCGGGTCGATCGAGGGCTCTTCGTACACCCTAGAGGCGGAACGCGGCGCCCCCGGCCCAGGCGTGTCCCGCGGCGTCGAGGGCTTCTGCGAGGGCATCGACGAGCGGGTCGGTGACGGCCGGCGGCCTGGCGGTGGCGACGCGGCTCGGCGGGTGGCCGACCGCCTCTACGAGCAGCACGGCCGCTCTGCGGCACCTGCCCACAGCCGGGCAGGTGTCTGACGGCTCGTGCGCCGGGGTGTGGTTCTGTGGCCGCTCCGCGCAGGAGCTCCTGCCGGTTCGAACGCCGCCGCCGTCCGGCGGGTTCGTCACCAGCGCATCAGCATCACCGCGGCACTCGCTCCGCTGGCCAGGCCGAAGAGCGCCACGGTGTCGCCGGGGGCCAGGCGGCGGAGGCGGACGGCGTGGGCGAGCTGGAGGGGCAACGTCGCGGCGGCGGCGTTCCCGATGTGCGGGAACGTGGGGATGACCTGCGCGGGGTCGATGCGCATGCGGGCACAGAAGGTGTCGACGAAGGGCACCGACGGCTGGTGGACGCAGACGAGGCCGAGTGCGCGGACGTCGACCTCCTGTTCCTTGAGCCACTGCGCCGCCTGGGCGTCCAGATCGATGAAGGAGCCCAGGAGCGCCTCGGAATCCACGTGGAGGCCCTGCGGGTGGTCGGGCGCGTGGTGGGCGTCGTAGAGGGTGGCGGCGGGCCAGCCCGCGGAGTTGGCCAGGAACACCGAGTCGGTGATGCCCGGGACGGGTGAGGCCTCCACCAGGAGGGCTGCGCCCACGTCGGCGCCGGTCAGGGAGGTCAGTCCCGTGCGGAGGTGCTCGCGGGTCAGCTCCCAGCGGGAGAGGCGGGTGAGGGTTTCCCCGCAGGTGATCAGGACGCGGCGGTGCCGGCCCGTACGGATCAGGGCGTCGGCGACCTGAAGGGCGTTGACGACTCCGTTGCACGCGTTGCCGATGTCGAAGGCGGGGCAGGACAGGCCCGTCTTCGCCGCGACGATGTGGGCGTTGGCGGGCTCACGGACGTCGGCGCTGACGGCCGCGAAGAGCAGCAGGTCGATGTCGGACGCGTCCAGACGTGCGGTGTGCAGGAGTCGCGCGGCGGCACGGGCGGCGAGATCGGACGGCAGGTCGCCGGGGTCGGCGACGGTGCGTTCGTGGAGACCGAAGGTGCGTCGCAGCAAGCCGGGCGGGACTTTGAGGGACGGGCTGTGGCGGCGTAAGCGTTGTTCGATCTCGGTGGCGCTCTGGCGCCGGGTGGGTAAGTGGACCGAGGCGTGGGTGATACGGCTGTACGGGTTCACGCGCGCTCCTTCGCACGCCCGGAGGGCTCGCCGAGCCGGGGCCCCGGTGGCGTGCCAGTCGGCGCGGGGGTGCTGGTGCGGGGCAGGCCGGTGGCGGCGTGCTTGAGACGGTCGGTCCATGCCAGCGGCAGCAGGGTGTGGAGCGGGACGAGGAGGCGGGCGTCGCGCCCGACGACGTAGCGGGGGCGCGGCCGGCGGGCCGTCAGGCACGCCTCCACCGTGCGCGCCACCGGTTCGGGTCCCGGCACGCGGCGGTCCACGGAGGCGAACAGGCGTGTCGTGGCGCCGTATCCGGGGTTTCCGGGGTCGCCGACGGTGTCGAGGTCGGTCAGGGCGCGGCCGAGCATGGGTGTGGCGAACGCGCCGGGTTCCACGAGGCAGACGCGGACACCGAGGTGAGCGGCCTCCACGCGCAGGCAGTGGGTGAGGGCCGACAGGGCGTGCTTGCCCGCGCTGTACCAGGCGCCCATCGGCCAGGGGACACGGCCCAGGCCCGAGGAGATGTTCACGATCCGGCCGCCGCCGCGGGCGGCCATGCCCGGCAGGACCAGTCGGCACAGCCGGGCCGGGCCCAGCAGGTTCACCTCCAGCAGGTGGCGGGCCCGTGCGTCGTCGACGTCGGCGAGGGCGCCCGCCTGCGGGATGCCCGCGTTGTTCACCAGCGCCCACGGGCCGCCACCGGTCATCTCGGCGGCCTCCTCCAGCGCTTCGCGGCAGGACTGCTCGCACGCGACGTCCAGCTGTACGGTCCGCAGGGCCAGGCCGAGCCCGGCGGCGTCCGCTTCCAGTGCCCGCGCCTTCTCCCGGTCGCGCGCTCCGGCGATCACGTCCCAGCCCGCGCCCGCGAGGCGGAACACGATCACCCGGCCGATCCCGCCGGTCGCTCCGGTCACCACCACGCTCCGCCCGCACCCGCCCGATGGCACGACCACCACGCCCCCACACCCTTCCCAGCCGGACAGCTGTGCCGCGGCCGACCGGCCGCGCCCCTTGCGAGGACAACGACAGGTACCCATCAAGGTTGCGACCCCGGCGCCGGGCCCACTCGGCACACCACCCGGCCCGCGGATGTACCGCTCGCGGTGGCCGGAACCGGTACTGAACTCGGCCGGATCCGGCGCACGTACGGCTGTCGCGGGCGCGGCGGGCGGGGCTACCGTTGCGGCACGGCGCGGGGGCGGCGAAGGGGGAACGTCATGCTGGACGAGGCGATGGCCGCGCTGGCGGCGTCGGTGGGGTCGAGCGTCGTGCAGGCCGCCGGGACGGACGCCTGGCTGGTGTTCCGGAACCGGCTGGCCCGGCTGCTCGGCCGCGGGAACCGGCAGCAGGAGACCGCCCAGCTGGAACGCCTGGACCGGAGCGCGGCCGAACTGGCGGCGGCCGGGCAGGACGGCGACGGGCCGGAAGGCGACAGGGGCGAGCAGCGTACGCGGCACGGTGCGGCCTGGCGGACCCGTACGGAGGACCTGCTGGAGCAGCTGGAACCGGACGAGCGGGCGGCGGTCGCGGCGGAGCTCCGCGCGCTGCTCGACGAGGTCGCGCCGGCAGTGCGCCCGAGCGCCGGGGGTGTCACACGGAACGTGTTCCACGGCCCGGCGGCGGTCCAGACCGGGGACGGCAACGTCCAGCTGAACCGGTTCGACTCCCGCCCGTGACCGGGGCCGGGCCCACCGGGGACGACGGTCAGCGCGATGACGACCGCCGCGGGGACGCCTTCCACGGCCCGGCCGGAGTACAGCGCGGCAGCGGGAACCTCCAGGTCAACTTCCACGAACACCGCACGGGCATCCTCTCGGCCTGCGCGGTCGTCCTGGTGTGCGTGGCCACCGTGATCGCCGTACGGGTGGGCGGCGACCGGGGCACGAGGGGCGATGGCCCGCCCGCCGGGCCCCAGATCACGAACAGGGCCACGGCACCGGCACCGGGCACGGCCGGCGCGGATCCGTCGGTGCTCACCGGGCGGCTGGTCAACGATGGCAGCGGGCTGTGTCTGCGGGCGCCCGGCACGGGGGACGGCCTCGTGCCGGTGCAGGACACCTGCACCGGCGCCGCCGACCGGACCTGGACCCTGACCCAGGACGGCGGCGCCGCCCGCACGCTGCGCAACGCGCACAGCGGCCGATGCCTGGCCGTGACGGGCCTGGAGAACCTCGCCCCCGCCCGGCAGCTCGCCTGCACCGCCCAGGACGACGGGCAGCGCTGGGAACCGCAGTGGGGCACCGGCGACCGAGCCGGGCATTTCGCGCTGCGCAACGCCCGCAATGCCAAGTGCCTGGTGGCGCAGGGCCGAGAGGTGGCCCGGCCCGCGGCGCAGACGTCCTGCGGCGAGGAGTACGACGACCAGTGGTGGCACCTCGCCCCGTAACGGCCTCGCGGATGGCTGGCGTTCCGGACCCGGTGGACCGCCCGAGCGGACATGCGCCCGCTTGCCGCGCCCAAGCGACTACGCTCCGTGATCGAATACGGTGACGAGGCGACCGAGTACGCACCGTGAGCGGTCGAGAGAAGGGGGCCGGCCTGCAGACGGGCGCCCCGATCCCGGCCACGGGCGGCCGCCTCCCGGCATCCCCGCTCGGCCGACGGCCTGAACGGCGGCGCGGCCCGGTCCGCCGAACAGCCCGGCGACGGGAAGTGCGCCACCGTCGGCGCTACGCTCGGAGCAGGCCGCGAAAGGGGTGGTGCGCATGTGCCGCTGGCTCGCCTACTCGGGCACGCCCATGGTCCTCGACGCCGTGCTCTACCGCGCTGAGCACTCACTGATCAACCAGAGCCTCCACGCCCGGATGGGCGTCGAGTCGACCAACGGGGACGGCTTCGGCATCGGCTGGTACAGCACGGACGGCGACGGGACGCCCGCGGTCTTCCGCGACATCGGGCCGGCCTGGAGCGACCGCAACCTGCGCGAACTCGCCGCGCACGTCCGTTCCCCCCTGTTCTTCGCCCACGTACGCGCCTCCACCGGTTCGGCGATCCAGCAGACCAACTGCCACCCGTTCCGCCACGGTCGCTGGCTCTGGATGCACAACGGGGCCATCGCCGACTTCCCCCGGCTGCAGCGCGACCTCTGCATGGCGGTCGACCCGGCGCTCTTCCCGTGCATCGAGGGGTCCACGGACTCAGAGGTGATGTTCTACCTGGCGGTCACCTACGGCCTCGACCAGGACGTCCCCGGCGCGGTGGCCCGTATGGCGGGCCTCGTGGAGCACCTCGGCAAGGAGCACGGTGTGCCGGAGCCGCTGCAGATGACGGTGGCGGTGAGCAACGGCGAGCGCGTATGGGCCTTCCGCTACTCCAGCCAGGGGAAGTCCCGGTCCCTCTTCTACAGCAGCCGGGCCGAGACCGTACGCCATCTCCACCCGGAGGTGTCCTACCTCAGCGAGATCTCCGACGAGACCCGCATCGTGGTCTCCGAGCCCCTGGGAGACCTGCACGGCGTGTGGAACGAACTGCCCGAATCCAGCTACGCGGTGATCCCGTCCGGCCCGGACGCGGACTACCTCCCGTTCTTCCCCGAATTCCCGTGACGGTTTCGGACCGCCGGGGCCACCGTCGCCGGGTGGTCGTGCGTCGGCCGCATCGGCAGTCCGGGCCGGCGGACCCGGAATCAGCTGCCGTGGGACGGGTACCCGTTGACGTTCGCCGGGTGGCCGGCCTGGATGAACTCCTCGTTCCACGCGTACGCCATGACCGGGAAGCCCAGGGAATGCAGGACCACCCGGGCGGTCTTCACCGAAGGTTCCACACCGGTGACCTGCTTGATGAGTGCGCCGACGTAGAAGAGGCCGCCACCGACGAGCGCGTACCACGAGTAGGGCAGTGGCGTGGCGCTGTGGGCGGGGACGAGACGCTCGGCCGCTGCCTCGATCTCCTCACGGCTGACGTGGTGGGTGTCGCCGCCGAAGGTGAAGGCCTCGGGGGTTGATTTGATGGTCACTCAACGTCCTCTGCTCGGGTTCGCCGGGCCCCGTCATGACGGGAGAAATGGTATCGCCGCGCGTAGGGCGTGCCGCACCGTCCTCGCTCGCCCGCGGTTGGCGTCCCCGCCCATCCGCGTTCCGTTCTTGCGGCAGTGCCCCATCACAGAACACGCAGACGAAGTCCTCCTCCCGCACGATGTTGAGCTGGCTACAGGCAAGGCAGCGCCGGAACACCACCTCGTGGGTGAAGCCGGACGGGTGCCCGATCCCGGCTGCCGCCAGAGCGTCCGCCGCGCGATCGCGGAGCTGTTCGCGATGTTCACCGGGGCGGACGTCATCAAGGCCGTCCGCTGGCGGTATGGGCCGGCTACTCCTCGGGCTCCCAGGCGATCAGCTGCTCGAACACCTGCTGGTCGCCCTCGATCTTCAGGTCGCTGAGCGTGAGGCGGCCCCAGACGAAGAGGAGCAGCTGCTCGGCCGTGCCCGTGGCCGAAGCGGAGGCGGGCGCGGCGTCGTCCGTGAGTGGTGCGGGCCAGGCGCCGGTGCCGTCCAACGCGAGGAGCCAGGAGCGGCCCTCGGTGGCGTGGTAGTGGATGGTGGCGGCCTCGTGCGGCCAGGCCGCCGGGGTGGAGTTGCAGGTGTCGAGAAACTCGGCCACGCCGTCGATCGCGATGTCCGCCGGCATCGGCTGCACGGCGCCTGCGGCGAGCTGGGCGTCGTAGGTGTGCACCAGCACCTCGTGCACCCGGCGCCGGGCAACGCCCCAGGCGTTCGTCGGCGACACGCCGGCGCCCCACCACGCCCAGCACTCGCGCTCCGGGCCAGCCTCGCGCAGCGTACTCAGCAGCAGCTCGTTCGACTCGGCGTACCAGGCCAGCAGCGCCTCGAGCTCGCGCGGCACCTCCGCGGCGTTCTTGGCCGGCGGAGCCTCGGCCGGGCCCGCGGCGACGATCGCGGCCCACCAGCGCTGGCCCGTACCCAGGTGCTGCACCAGATCGAACAACGTCCACTCGGGGCAGGACGGCACCGGCGCCTCAAGGCTGGGCGCGGCGGCAACCGCACTCCGGAACGCGGCCGACCGCTCGTCGATCAGTTGCAGCAGGGCGGAAAACTCAAGACTCTCTGTCACATCACTTACCTATCAACCCAGCTCAGCCGACCGCACCCCATTTTCCAAGCCGTCAGCTGCGGAAGTTCGAGCACCTATTGGTCCAGGCCCTGTCCTCCCGAAGCTCCCGTGAAGTGAGAGGGCGGTTCCGCGAGGTTGGTCCGGTCACGACGACCGGAGGGAGCGCGGGGTGCGGCAGGACTGGGAGCCGGAGGACCTGATCGAGGTCTGGACGCTACTGGAGGAGGACCAGGAGCGGTTGCGGAACAAGTCGGGGCGAACCGGCTGGGGTTCGCTTTGTTGCTGAAGTCCTTCGAGGTGGAGGCCCGGTTCCCGGAGGATGCCGCGGGTGCAGGAACGGCGCGCTCAGACGGGGTGAGTGCGCGCTCAGCAGGCCCTCTCCCGACCGGGCCTCCACGGAGCGTGGCCGCGGTTGGCGGAGCTCCGTGGAGGCCCGGTCGGCGTTGATGGAGGCTGCCCTCGGCCTCAGGAGCGTCCTCGCGGGCTCAGACGACCGCCCCCGTCCCCCTCTCCTTCTTCCTCCGCGCCTCCAACGGGCTGTACTCGTCAGGGACTTCCTTCGCGGCGCGGCGGCCCCGTGCCGGTGGTGGTGGCGGGTTGCGGTGTTCCAGGGCGATCGCGATCGGGACCGCGGTGAAGATGGTCGAGGCGGTGCCGACCAGGACGCCCGCGATCAGCGCCACGGAGAAGTCCGCCAGCGAGTCGCCGCCCAGTACCGCCAGTGCGGTCAGGATGAACAGGGCTCCCATGCCCGTGTTCACCGTGCGCGGGAGTGTCTGGACCACCGCGTGGTTGGCCGTTTCCTCCAGGTTGCCTCGTGGGTCTCGGCGGCGCGCTTCGCGGACGCGGTCGAAGACGACCACCGTGTCGTTCACGGAGTAGCCGATCACCGTGAGCAGCGCCGCCAGGAAGACGCTGTCCACCGGCCTGCCCAGCCAGGCGAACAGGCCCACCACGAGGAGGACGTCGTGGACCATCGCAGAGACTGCCGCTGCCGCCAGGGTCCAGCGGAACCGCACGCTGAGGTAGATCAGTTGGGCGGCCACCGCGATGCCCAGGGCCAGGAGCGCCTTCTGGCGCAGTTCGCTGCCGAGGCTCGGGCCGATCTGTTCGTCACGCTCCACCGTGACGGTTCCGCCGGGCTTCTCCAAGGCCGCCTTGACGCGCTGCTGTTCGTCGTCGGTGAGCTTCTCCGTGCGTACGGTGATGTCGCCTTCGCCGGACTCCTGCACCACCGCGCGCGGGAACCCCGCGTCGGACACGGCGCTGCGGGCCGTGTCCGCGTCGACGGACCTGCTGGTGCTGTACTCGACGAGGCGGCCGCCGGTGAACTCCACGCCGAAGTCCAGGCCGCGGATGAAGATTCCCGCGACGGCCACCGCCACCAGGAGTGCGCTCGCGCCGAGCCAGCGGCGACGGTGGCGGACCAGGTTCGGGTTGCGGCGGGACAGCCATGTGCGGACTCGGCCCGTCGAGGCGATGCCCGTCAGACCGGGGCGCTTGCGTACGAAGCTGCGGGCGACGGCGAAGTCCGCGAGCGCGCGGGTGATCACGAGCGCCGTGAGCATCGATGCCAGGACACCGATGCACAGGGTGACCCCGAAGCCCTTGACCGGGCCCGTGGCGAAGAAGAACAGCAATCCGGCGGCGAGCAGCGTCGTCACGTTCGAGTCGATCACCGCGCTCCATGCCTTCGCGAAACCGGTCTTCACCGGCTTCGCCAAGTCCTTGGAACGGACGCCCAGATACTCCTCCCTGGCCCGTTCGAAGACCAGGACGTTCGCGTCCACCGCCATGCCGATCGCCAGGACGAACCCGGCGAGCCCCGGCAGCGTGAGCGTCGCGCCGAGCGCCACCAGAGCGGCGTACGAGATGAGGCCGTACAGCGCGAGGGCCAAGGCGGCGAGCGCGCCAAGGAGCCGGTAGACGACGGTGATGAACAGTGCGGTCAGGGCGATGCCGATGAGCGCGGCCTTGGCGCTCGCCTCGATCGCGTCGGCGCCGAGCGTCGGGCCGACCGTGCGCTGCTCCAGGACGTCGAGGGGCACCGGCAGCGCGCCGCCCTTCACGAGCGCCGCCAGGTCGCGCGCCTCGGCCCGGCCGAAGTTGCCGCTGATCTGCGTGGAGCCGCCGGTGATACCGGTCCCGCACACCACGTCCGCGTTGACGCCGGGCGCCGAGATGATCTTGTTGTCGAGGGTGATGACGACGCGGCGTTCCGGAGCGCCCTGAGGCGCGCAGGCCGCGTCCGAGGTGATCTTCGCCCAGGTGCCGCCCGCGCCCTTGCGGAAGTCGAGGGAGACCATCCAGCCGTTGAGCGACTGCTGGTCCAGGACCGCCTCGGCGTCCTTGATCCCCTCGCCGGTGAGGGCGGTGGGGCCCAGCTTCAGGTGGTTGCCCGGCTGGTCCGGGTCGGGCAGGGTGCGCGATCCGTCGGCCTCGGGCTTCGCGGAGCCCTTGTCGGCCGTCGTCCCCGTCACCGGGTGGACCGTGAGCTGTGCGGTGCGGCCGATGACCTCGGCGGCCTTGCGTGGGTCCTGCACTCCGGGCAGTTCGACGATGATCCGTTTCTCGCCGGAACGGGCGATGCCGGGTTCGGAGACGCCGAGGGCGTCGACGCGCTGTCTGAGGACCTCCAGAGCGCGGTCGGTGGATGCGGCGTCGGCCTTGACGGTGGGTGAGTCCCGGGTCTCCAGGACGATCTGGGTGCCGCCGCGCAGATCGAGGCCGAGGCGGGCGGATTGGGTGAAGGCGATGTAGAGGGACAGCGCGACGGCCGCCAGCGCGACGATCGCTCTCCACAAGGATGGGCGGGACAAGGGTGCGCGAGACATGCGTACTCCACGATGAGGGCAGGACGGAGGGACGCGTGACCGGCCCCGCGCGGTGTGCGCCGGGTCAGAAGGGTCAGGCGTCGATGACGGTCTGCGTGCTCATCGGTGGGGCGGGCCGCGCGGGGCGGCGGACTCGGCCGGCCTGCGCGGCGGCGCGAGTGCGGTGGCGGGGCCCGTGTCGGGCCCGCCCAGGGGGCGGCGCGGGGCCGTGTCGACGGCCGTACGCGCGGGGCCCGCAGGCTGCGGGCCCGGGACGTGGGCGTCAGGTCGGTGCGTGACCGCGACAGGCAGCGCCGGGACGTCGTCCGGTCCTGCCCCTTGTCCGGCGTGCCCCGCCACCGTGTGGTGGGCGAGCGGCCTGTCGGCGGGCATGGGCATGCCCTGCGCCCCGGCCACCGGGACGAACAGCGCGAGGACGGTGACGACGAGGGTCAGCGCGGACGCGGCCAGGCGCGCGGAGCGGCTCTGTTGCGGCACACGTCCCCCCATCGCTTCGGTGCTCGTCGGGTGCGCACGGCGTGGCCCCGCCCTGCTCAACGTATGGGGCGCCCCGGTCCGTTCCGTGTTCCTCGGCAGTTCTTCGGAAGCCGAAGAACTGCGGCAACAGCGCGAAACCCAGCCGGTTCGCCGCCCCCGACTTGCTCCGAAGCCGCTCCTGGTCCTCCTCCAACAGCGTCCAGACCTCGATCAAGTCCTCCGGCTCCCACTCCTGCCGCACTCCGCGCTCCCTCCGGTCTTCGTGACCGGACCAACGCCGCCGAGCGGCTCCTCAAGAATCCGGAAAGATCGAAAACCCGGACGAGCCCACCACGGATTTGCTACGGAGAGCTACTTGTCACTTCGTGGCAGCTTCGGGAGGACAGGGCCGTCCAGTGGGAGCGGCTGCCGCAGGAGCGCGGCTTCGGGTCCGGGTCCGGGATGACGTGCCGGCACCGGCTGCGGGACTGGCACGAGGCCGGGGTGTGGGACCGGCTGCACCAGGTGCTGCCGACCGAGCTGCACCGTGCCGGGAAGCTGGACTAGTCCTGGGCGGTGATCGACGGCTCCCGCCCCCAGGCCCGTCGGGGCGGCCCAAAACCGGGCCGAGCCCGGTCGACCGTGCCCGGCCCGGCTCGAAGCACCACGTCATCACCGACGCAGGCGGCACCCCGCTCGCCATCACCCTGACCGGTGGCAACCGCCACGACATCACTCAGCTGCTGCCCCTGCTCGACGCGATCCCCCGGATCCGCGGAGTGATCGGTCGCCCCCGTCACCGGTCGCGGCAGTTGTTCGCCGACCGGGGCTACGACTTCGACAAGTACCGTCGGCCTCGTGGCCGCTACCTGACCGAAGGCAATGGCCCGGATCTGGACCTGGTTCGCCCGTCGGCTCCAGGCGGAGGGCGCATCGGCGACAGCCGAATCAGAGGGCACCTCTCCTATCCGGCGGGAAGAACCCAGTCGATCGGCTCCTTGAGCGCCTCGGGGGCGTACACGATGCGCGCCGGCCGCTTGTCACCCGGCACGGGGTAGGGGATCTTTCCGCGGACGCAGTCGCCCTGCTTGACCGCCACACCGTCGGTCGGGAACTCCGGCTTGGGCAGGTCGCCACCGTCGAGACCGGTGACTTTGATGCGGGTTCCGTCCTCGTAGGCGAGTGACCAGGGGAACTGACTGACCGTGAAGGTCTTGGCCGCCGTGTTGCAGACCTTGACCTCGGCGGTGGCCCAGACATCCCCGCCGAGTGTCTTCCTGTCGGGCGGCTGGGGGCCTTCGACGGGCTGGGTGTAGGCGAGGGCCACCGCGGTGAGCGTGCCGCCGGCGTCGGTGATCTCCGCGACCTCACCGACGGGGAACCGCGTCCTGGCCTGCGTTGGCGAGGGCGCGGGCGAGCTGCGGACCGCCGTGGACTCGGCGGCGTCCGGTGTGGCCCTGCCCTTGGAAACGACCGAGGCGCCTGACGCGCTGCACGCGGTGAGCAGGGCAAGGACGAACATCGCGCTCATGGATGCCGTCATGGTGGTGCTGTGGCGCATTGTCCCCCCGGAGTGTGCGTGCTCAAGGGGCCAGCATGACGGATCCCCGGCGACGAGCCGCAGCCTTCGGTCAAGTTTCGCCGCAGCCTCCGGCGATGTTCCGTGGGGACAGGGGCGTCGAGTAGCGGTTCAGTCGACGTAGGTGAAGGTCAGGGGGTTCGTGAGGCGGCCGGAGGGGGTCGCGGCCACGACGGTCACCTGGGCTGCCGAGGGCCATGCCGGGGCCGTGGCGACGACGGTGGTGTCGCTGATGACGACCGTGTCGGTCGCGGGCAGGCCGATGAAGCAGCCCCTGTCGTCCAGGACGCCGAACAGGACTCGGTTGTAGGGGGTGAGGCCGGTACCCGTCAGGGTCACCGTGAATCCTCCGCTGCGCGGGCCGGTGTCAGGGGTGAGGAAGACGACCTCACCCGCCGGATCGGCGAACCCGGGCGCGGGCGGACAGGTGGCCGGCCCCGGGCAGGTCGTGTGGTCGGCGGCCGGGTCGGCGATGGGAGCGGCCGATGCCGAAGCCCCGGACGGGAGCAGTGCCGGGGCGACGGCCAGCGTCGCCACGGCGAAGAGCACCGTGGCGGCGCGGAGGAGCATGCACCTCATGACGAATACCTTCCGGCAGAGCAGGAGCGTTCGCTCGCACCCATGACACCCGGCTTGCCGGCACGGGCCACGCGTGCCAGCCCATCATGGGCGGGTGCGGAATCACGCGCAGGTGGTGTGCGGCCACTCGGCCCAATCCGTCGTCCGGTCCGCCGAGGTGACGTGCCGGGCACAGCGGTGCGGAACTGCCCGCTTCAATCCCTGCCTTCGGGGAGGGGAGCGTGGGAAAACCTCGTACGCTGCGGGCGTTGGGAAAGTCGTGGAAGGGGGACCCACATGTCCTTGCAAAAGGGTGCCAATGTACCGGTCAGCAGTACCAAGGTCCGGGTCGAGCTGGGATGGCAAGGGGGTCCCGGGGCCCCTGACGTGGACGTGTCGGCTCTGTTGCTGACGGCGGCCGGCAAGGTGCGGTCGGATGACGACTTCGTGTTCTACAACCAGCCTGTGCATGGCAGTGGTGCGGTGCGTCACGAGGGCAGGCGTCAGGACGGCGGGGGCGTGCTCGAAACGATCACCGTGACGCTGTCCGGCGTGGAGCAGGAGGTCGGGACCGTGGTGGTCGCGGCGTCCACCGACGGCACGTTCGGGCAGGTGTCCGGCCTGTTCGTACGCGTGCTGGACGCGGGGAGCGGCGCCGAGGTGGCGCGGTTCGACGCCACGGGTGCCACGTCGGAGACGGCGTTCGTGCTCGGGGAGCTGTACCGGCGGAACGGCGCCTGGAAGTTCCGGGCGGTGGGCCAGGGGTACGCCTCCGGCCTGGCGGGGCTCGCCACCGATTTCGGCATCACGGTCGACGAGCCCGCCGCCACGCCTCCCCCCGCGGTGCAGCAGGTGGCGACTCCGCCGAAGCCCCCCGCGCCCGCCCCGACGGTGCGGCTGTCGAAGATCACGTTGACCAAGGCGGCGCCCGCGGTGTCGCTGACCAAGCAGGGGGCCACCTCGGGGGCCATGCGGGTCAATCTCTCGTGGAGCGCCGCCGCCCCGCCGCGCGGCTGGATGAAGAAGGGGAAGGACGCCGTCCGGCTGGAGGACGTCGATCTGGACCTCTCCTGCCTGTGGGAGCTGCGGGACGGATCGACGGGGATCGTCCACCCCATCGACAACGACTTCGGCTCGTTCGACCAGCCGCCGTACGTCCGGCTGGACCAGGACGACCGGACCGGCGCGAGCGAGTCGGGTGAGAACCTCTTCATCAATCTCGATCACGCGGCCGAGATCAAGCGGCTCCTGGTGTTCGTGGTCATCTACGACGGGGCGACCAGCTTCGCGGGGCTGCACGGGGTCGCCACGCTGTATCCGCCCACCGGTCCGCCGATCGAGATGCGTCTGGACGAGTGCACCGTTCAGTCGCCGGTCGCCGCCATCGCGCTGATCGAGAACGTGAACGGGGAACTGATCGTCCGGCGTGAGGCGAAGTACCTCGTCCTGGCGCCGGGCATCTTCAAGCAGCAGGCCGCGGACATCGAATACGGGTGGGGGATGAGCTGGCACGCCGCCAGCAAGGACTGACCGACCCCGCCGCGCGGTCATGCGCGTACGAACTCCAGGACCCTGATGCCGAGTTCCACGGCCTCGTCCGGTTCGCGCACGCAGCGCTGGAGGTCGATGAAGCAGCCGTCGGCGCCGGTGTCCCGGATCCCGGCGAGGACCGTCCCGATCTCCTCGTACGATGCGCCCGGCTCGGCGTTGAAGCGGATGTTCCGCCGCAGGACATCGGGGTCGCGGCCGGCCTCCTCGGCGGCCTGCCGGGCGACGCCCCAGAGCCCGGTGAGGGTCTCGCGGGGCAGTACGGCTCCGACCCAGCCGTCCGCCCGGCGGCCCACGCGGCGCATCGCGGCGGGCGAGAAGCCGCCCAAGTAGACGGGAGGATGCGGCTGTTGGGCCGGTCGGAGGCCCACGTGGGAGCGCGGGATGCGCCAGTGCGGACCCTGGTGCTCGAACTCCTCCTGTGTCCACATGCCCTGGACGATGTCGAGGATCTCGTCGAGCCGCTCCCCGCGTCGGCTGAAGTCGGCGTTGACCGCGGTGTATTCGTCGCGCATCCAGCCGATGCCGAACCCGACGTCCAGCCGGCCGCCGCTCACCAGGTCCAGCGAGGTGAGGCTGCGTGCCAGCAACAGGGGCGGGTACCAAGGCGCGTTGAGGGTGCTCATACCGAGCCGGGCCCGGGTGGTCGCGGTGGCGGCGACCGTGAGGACCGTGAGCGGGTCGAGGAAGGTCCGGTACTCCGGCGGGTACGGGTTCTCCCGCGTGTAGCCCGGGTAGATGTCGCTGGGCTCGACGGGGGTCAGCGAGCGGTCCCCCACCCAGAGCGAGTCGAACCCGGCGCTCTCCGCGTCGCGCGCGAAGCCGGCGATGCGGGCGGGCTGCGCGTGGGTGCCGTACTGGGGCAGTGCGATGCCAATGTCCATGGCCCCATCGTGGCCGCGGGGTGGCCGCGGGGTCCAAGGGCGCCACGGGTGACACCTGACACAGGCGGTGGGGGGCGGGCTGGGCCGTGCGGGTGAAGAGTTCCGACGGTTCGCCGTAACACGCCGTTGGTCAGGTGAATGCCGGTCGGAAGGGCCTCACAAGCGGTGTGATCCTGGTTCGACGTTCCGTCATCGACCTTGGAGTGACATGCGTATTCGAACTGCGATCGCCGCCACCGTTCTGGCCGCGGCCGGCATCCTCGGCGCCGGCGGTGCCGCCGTCGCCGACGCCAACGCCGAGGGCCTCGCCGTCGGCTCCCCCGGCATCCTCTCCGGCAACGTCGTCCAGGTGCCCATCCACATTCCGATCAACGTGTGCGGCAACACCGTCAACATCATCGGCCTGCTCAACCCGGCCGCCGCCAACACCTGCATCAACACCTGACCCCGGCGCGGCCGGATGTGACCACGGGTCCCGCCCGGGGCGCGCACGCCTCGCGTCCGCGCCCCGGGCGGGAACGGTTACGGGCGGCGGCCCCACGCCGAGATCATCGGGGCGGTGGCCAGGTCGAGGCGGCCGGTGGCGACGTTCGCCAGATGCCGGTCGATCCCCTCGTCCGCGGCCAGTCCTTCCGCCACCAGACGGCCGCGGATCTGCCGCACCGTCGCGGCCTCCGGGACGGCACACGCCGGCGAGGCGACCGGGAAGTACCCGTCGGCCTGTACGTCGTCCAGGCCCGCCTCTCGTAGCAGCCCGGGCAGGGTTCTCCCGTACGCGAGGTCCGCGCCCCGTGCCGCCATCAGGGCGCGGAAGCCGGATCGCAAGCGGCTGGCGAGCCGCTGTTCGGGGCCCGACTCGTCCGGACGCGACAACGGCTGCAACCCCGGGTCGGCGTCCTCCAGGAGCAGCCGGCCGCCGGGGCGCGGCGCCCGGACCATCCGGCGCAGTGCCTCGGCACGGTCGGTGACGTGCACCAGCACCAGTCGGGCGTGGACGAGGTCGAAGCCGCCGGGAGGCGGCGGATCGGCCGCCACGTCGTGGCGCAGCACCTCGATCACGTCCCCGGCGATGTCCCGGGTCCAGGACACGTCGATGTCGGTGGCGATCACCTTTCCCTCGGGGCCCACCCGCTCGGCCGACTACGCTGAGTACGCGGTCGTTGCCTCCCTGGACAACGACAGCTCTCGGGAGACCCCGGGGTCCGTGTGTCCGGTACGTACAGGAGGACGGCGATGAGCGAAGCCCACATCAAGATCCACGCCGAGACCGGCGGAGGCTTGTCCCTGGTCCGGCCCGGCGGAGAACCGCTGCCGGAGGTGATCGAGGGACGGCTCGAATCCGGCTCGGGCCTGCGTCCGCACGTGGAGGACGTACGCATCCTCTCCGACGACGCCGCCGGGGAGGTCACCGTGAAGCTGGCCCACGAGCCGTCCTTGCTGCGGACCCTCGGGGGTGACGTCAAGGCGCTGCCGCTCGGTGTGACGCTGAACGGCCGGGCACTGTCCCTCAGTACGGTCGTCTTCACCGCCGCCGAACTCTTCGCGGACTCCTCCGCCCCCGGCGCGTCGGCCGTCCTGCCGCTGGAGATCAGCCAGGCGCGGCCCGGCGATCCCGGCGAAGGCCTCTACGAAGCCATCGTCTCCATCGTGATCAAGCAGCACACCGCCTGATCCGTACGGCCGCGCGCGGTGCGCGGCCGTCGTGGCCGCGCAC